>JAQIBF010000006.1 GCA_027859195.1 Helicobacteraceae bacterium | reverse complement strand
TATTTGGGGAGGTTGACGTACATCTCAACTTTTGGGAGAGTGTCCGCACGGCAGTTTTCGACCCATATCTCTTTGGTCTTGAGTGGCATCATGGCAGGGTGAAGCGGCGTTATTTTATGACCAACCTGTTTTGCCAGTTCAAAACCGTCACCTTCAGCACCAAGAACAGGGTAGCCGAGGCCGCCTGTTGCCACAACGATATTGTCTGCGTAAAAGGTACTTTTTATTGTTTTGACACCGGTAACATGTTCACCGGTAAATAGCAGCTCTTCGACTTTTTGAGAGCACTCGACAGTGACGCCGAGCCTGTTCATCTCCTTTTCTAGGGCAGTGATGATGGTCTGTGAAGAGTGTGTTTTTGGAAAGACCCTGAACCCGTCGGGAAAGTGAGCCTCAATGCCCAGTTCATCAAAAAAAGAGATGAGGGCTTTATGGTCGAGGGCATTCAATGCAGGGGTCATAAAACGGCCCTCTCGGCCAAAACGGCGCATAAAGTCATTGTTACTGAGGGTGTTAGTCAGGTTACATCGTCCGCCGCCTGTGGCCTTGAGTTTGGCCCCGATCTTGGAGAGCTTTTCAAGAAGCAGGACAGAGTTGCCGCGGCGTGCAGCCGTTATGGCCGCGATCATTCCCGCTGCGCCGCTTCCGATTACGATCACATCATATTTTTGCATTCGGTATGGTACTCAGATTTTGCGTACAGAGAGCTTTTATATAGCGTGGCAATGGTTGAATTAGGTATGACCGTTTGCTTCTGAAAAATTGCAGAAGCGACAGATCAGTTGAAACGATGGGAGATATCTTCGAGTTTGCCGTAAATGACAAGAGAGTCACCGGTTTGCGCTTTGTGGTTTAAGTGAGGTGAAGGGAGCCATTCATCGTGATGTTCGATACCGAGTATGAAGGAGTGCTCAAGTTCTTCGTTTATCTCGGCAAGCGTTCGTCCATTGAAGGGGGAATCATCCACAAGCTGTATGCGCACCACGCCATACCCTTCGGTAATATGCAATAACTCATCGACAGTACTGTCGTCATCAAAGATCGCCATCCGATTCAGCCGGTTTTGGGCGAAATCTTCCCAGTACCTTGCAAGCGGCGAGTGCTTTGCAATGATGTAAATAAGCCAAATCCCAATGAGCAGTACAAACACATTTAAACCGATCCCCAGACCTTTCGCTGTGCTAAAGGATGAGGTCATGGTCACAATCACAGTGACGATTCCGGCATTACCCAGGATCATCAGCCACGATATGACCCTGCGCCGACGAGGATTGTTCACCACCCTCTCAGCTTCGTGTGTGGTGAACCCTGTCCCGCTGAAGGCAGAGAGAGCCTGGAATTTTGCCTTTTCAAAGCTCATACCGGTCATCATCAGGGCAATCGCCCCCGCCCGTACGATCATCATCGATATAATAATAGCGATCAGTGTCGGGATAAGGAAATAAATACTACTCATTGGTACTCCTTTTGCCAGGTCTGATCCAGGTATTTGAATGATAGGATTTTACGTCAGTGAAATACCTGCTTATATTGTTTGCTTTCGAACGTCTTCAGACCCATTTTTTCTTTTTAAAGTAGAGTAATAGAAGGACCGAAAAGAGTATGAAACCAGCCCATAGAGCCGGATAGGCCCACCTCCAGCTAAGTTCAGGCATATACTTGAAGTTCATGCCGTAGACACCGGCAATAAAAGTCAGCGGAATGAAGATGGAAGCAGACACGGTCAGGACTTTCATGATCTCGTTCATCTTGTTGCTGACACTTGAGATGTAGATCTCCAGCAGCCCTGTCAAGATGTCTCTGTAGGTTTCGATCTCCTCTGTAATATGTAAACTGTGGTCATAGATATCTCTGAAATAGGGGTGGTTTTTCTTCTCGATCAAGCTTGTATCGCTTCTGAGTATGGCTGTCAGTAACTCTCTGAGCGGCGAAACGGATTTACGGATATAGATAAGCTCGCGTTTGATCTGCTGGATCTGCAGAAGTGTATCAGCCGCAGGGTTTGTCAGCAACTCATCCTCGAGAGAGTCGGTTATGACATCAAGCGAGTCAAGCAGTGTAAAGTTCATATCGACAATGAGGTCAAGAATGGCATAGGTGACATAATCCGAACCTTCTGCTCTCAGACGCCCTCGCGCATTTTGAAGCCGTTTGTACAGAGGGAGAAAAAGATCATCTTTTCGCTCTTTAAAGGTAAAAACAAAATTTTCAAAGAGCAAAATACTGATCTGCTCATAATTAATGCAGAACTTTTCGTCTTTAAGAGAGAGGCTTTTAAGAACGATGTAGAGATAGTTGTCGGCCTCTTCGAACTTTGGTCGCTGATGAGCGTTGAGAATGTCTTCGAGAATAAGGGGATGGATATTGAAAAGTCTCCCGATCGATTCGATATGGACGACATCGCTTAAGCCCTCCACATTGACCCATGTGACGCTCTTTCTCTCTTTGTATTCAAGAAGTTCATCGATGGATGAGATACTTTTTTCGACAAGATCCTCTTGGGTAAAATCGATCAGCGAGATTCTCGATTCCTCTTCGAGAACGGCACCGACATGGACCAATGATCCGGGAGGCATACCCGCTTTTTGAGAGATGTTTTCGAGTGAATCAGACATCTGTCAAAGTCTATTTTTTTCTGTAATATTTCTAGCCGGGAATGCTGTTAGCATGGAGGCTACTGTTTTGTCAAAATAGTCGCTGCGTTCCTCTGGAGATTTAAAGTTGCGGTACTTCTTGGCGACGGAGGCACGCCAGAAGGTCTTTTTGGTTTTTGGATCGACCATGTTGATGTCGAGGTGCTCCTGGTCGTCGCTCACATTATGCGTTGTCCCGACAGAGGTTCCGACCCCGCTTGAGTAGGTACCGACGCCAAAGCCGAAACTGAAATTTGAGGGAACATCCTCTACGAGTGCACTCTTGTAGGTAATGTGAAAATCTGCCGTATCCTGAAGGGCACTCTTATACCCTTTTTGCTGCATCACCCCGGTTATCGCTTCGCGGATACGTTCGTCATTGAGGGTTTCGATGCCTTCTTTGCTTGTGTGTACGACGGCAAATGTCGAGAGCGAACCGGTTTTAAACATCGGGTCGTAGTCGGTCTTGACCTTGGAAGCACAGCCGACGAAAAGAAGCAGTAGAAAGGGAAGAAGATATTTGTACATTATGAACTCCTTGCAAAGCATGTTGTCGTTGTCAGATTTACTTGATTATACTTAAAATCTTTGAAATCGAACAAGCATATTGTTCCGTCAACGATGGTTAAGACTGGTTTTTAACTATTTAACTCTATGGCAGTTTTGACACAAGACTCCAGAGATGTGGTGTCTGCTATGACGGGTGAGATGTTTTCAGGAAAATATTTGGCAGTCGTCTTTCCGATGGAGACGGCTTTGAAACTTTCATCCCAGGAGTAGTTTTCAAAAAAACATGCGATCGTCGAAGGCGAAGAAAATATGATCGTAGACCCCTTTGGCAATATCACGTTATGATCGTGTTTTTTGCATACAGTTTCATAGACAATGGCTTCTTCGCAGTTGATATGATTGGACCTTAATATATTCACAAGATCTGACACGACTTTTTTACCTCTCACATAGAGCACTTTTTTATTGGACAGTTGCTCCAAAAGCTCTAGAGCAAATTCATCTCCCTGCTTTTTGTGCCCGACAAAGGCAAGTTTTCCACCCAGCTCTTTGACCATTTTAGCTGTCTGCGGTGCGATAACGTAAGCAGGTAGGCGTCTCCATTGCGGATCAATATCATTGAGAGCGGAAATGGCGTTTTTTGAGGTGAAGATCAGAGCGGCATAACCCGAAAAGTCTATTTGTTGGGGCAGGGGCTCAATGTCAAATACCGGTAGGTTCTTTGCCCATTTGACTTTTTTATCACTTAAGATAAATATATTCATCCTGCTATTTCGTATAGCAGTGAAAAGTGATTTGACATATCTTTTGATCTTGGCGGTAAATGTGTCAGAAATACCCAGTACAATGGATTTTTCCTCATCGATTAGAAATCTTATATTGTGTTTAGTAAGCGCGTAAGTAATCGTAATAAGCTCTGTAAAAATATGATCGTGGCATAGAGGTGTAGTCAGTCTGAATACACCTTCTTTTTTATCATATTCGTAATATATAAGATTCAATGGCTCTACTAATTTGTCAAGATCTTTCATGAAAAAACTACCTTATTTTAGCGATTATTGATATGTCATAAAATTATGAACACTAGTGTAACACTTGGAAACCAATCGCTGGTTAAAAGGTTGTTCTATGCGGCTTTAAAGCACTAAAATCGTTGGACAGTACTTGGACCGTAAAGTAGGAAGAGGTCAATGTTATGAATGAAGAAGTTGTGACCGTGGTTTATTATTCGGTATGTGATATCATGATATTCACACCTAGTTCCCAGGCTTGTATAGGCAAGTTAACTTTGGGAATGAGCATATGCTTTTATCGAATGGTTGAGGGCATCATCAAAAGAGTGAAGAATATTTGACTCTCCGATCAGTGAAGATAACTGATGCTCTTTCAGATCTTTCATGACAGAATCATTTACCCCTGACAGTACTATTTTTACGCCGGAATTTTGCAAAGATTTTATCATGCCCTGTAAATTATGAAGACCGGTAGAGTCGACAAAAGGAACATGCCTCATCCGAATGATCAAGATCTTGCTTTGAAATCCAATCTCTTTTATGGTCTGTGCATACTGTTTAGCCGAGCCAAAGAACAGCGGTCCGCTGATCTCATAGATGGCGATGCCTTCTGGCAGATCCGTATAGTCCTCAAGTATATCGCTGTCAAGTTCAGCTTGCGTTTTTATGTTTATGTCAGCCATTCTGTTCATAAACAACAGGGCGGACAATACAACACCGACTTCGATAGCGACGGTCAGGTCAACCAGCACTGTCAGGAAAAAAGTCGATAATAAAACGATAATATCGAAAGGGGAGTCTTTCAGTATGGCGCGAAATTCCCGCCATTCGCTCATGTTGTAGGCGACAACGATCAAAATCCCTGCAAGAGTTGACATCGGTATCAGTTTGGCAAAACTTCCGAAGAAAAGCATGATCATCAACAGCGTCAAGGCGTGAACGATACCTGCAATGGGTGTCCGTCCGCCGTTTTTTACGTTCGTTGCCGTTCGTGCAATGGCCCCTGTGGCAGGGATTCCGCCGAAAAAAGGTGTCACAATATTTGCGATACCTTGCCCTATCAACTCGGTATTTGAGCGATGGTTGCCGCTGATCATACCGTCAGAGACAACTGCCGAAAGAAGAGACTCTATGCTTCCAAGCATCGCGATGGTCAAAGCAGGCGCAATATACACCGACAGATCACTCAAAGCAAAAGAAGGAAGGACGAATTCGATGGTGTTGGGGATCTCTCCGAAAAATGACTCTATGGTCGTAACCGGTACTCCTGCCAGCTGTACAATAGTGGTGATAAGCACAATGGCGACAAGTGAGCCGGGAACTTTTTTTAGGAACTTGACGGAAAAGACAGTAATGATGACGGTGGCCGCAGTGATCGCAAGGGCGTAACCGTTGATCTCATGCAGGTGCGTAAAATAGACTGCCCATTTGTCGAGAAACCCGGAAGGAAGTTTGTCGATAGGCAGGCCGAGCGCGTCTTTGACCTGAGTGGAAAAGATGACCAGTGCGATCCCGCTTGTGAATCCGACAACCAGAGGGTATGGAAAGTATTTTAGCAAGGCACCCAGCTTCAGCAAACCGAAGAGGACAAGAATGATGCCGGACATAACTGTCGAGATGATCAGCCCGTCAACACCATACTGTTCAACAATGCCGTAAACAATAATAATAAAAGCGCCGGTAGGACCGCCTATCTGTACTCTGCTTCCACCAAATACTGAAATAAGAAAACCGGCAATAACAGCAGTGATCAGCCCTTTGTCCGGAGAAACCCCTGATGCAACAGCAAAGGCTATGGCAAGGGGCAGGGCAACGATACCGACGACGATCCCGGCAAGCAGATCGGAAAGCAGCTGCTCTTTCGTCAGCCCTTCTTTGAGTATACTGAAAAGTTTAGGTTTAAAAACAGGTTCCACCGCGGTGTTCCTTTTGTATAGGTATAAACTTTAAAGTGCTCTACTGTTTATAGGAAGGTTTGGTATTGATGGATAAAGTATCCGATGGTGTACAGTATGACTTTAAAGTGTCAAAAGATAGATTCGGGAATGATACAGCAGAAATTACAATTTAAGCCATCTCTGTTGCAAACATCAGCGAGAACATTCTGTTTAATGAGGTTTAAACAGGGATACAACGACGTCTCTATGTTGTATGTGAGACTACTGACGGACAGTTTTAAAGTCAGATATTACTTTTTCTCGTCCGTTTCGTCTTCATCAATAAACCGGTTTTGACTGTTGGTGTTCTTGGCGGCCATAATAAACCAGGCAAAGATGCTGATAACGCTGATAATGGCAACGATCTCAAAGCCTAGCATTCAACACGCTCCCAGAATGTGCCTTGCGCCGTGTCCATAATGCTGACGCCGTAAGCCATGATCTCATCGCGGAGGGCATCGGACTTCTCAAAATCTTTTGCTTTTTTGGCTTCTGTCCGTTTATCGACCAGTGCATCGATCTTCGTTTTGGTTATTTCGTCCAGGCCGAACTGAAAATATTCAAACGGGTTTTGCAGACCGAACCCGAGTACTTTCTCGATGAAGGCGAGGTCGGCGGTTGTTTGGCGTTTGATCAGTTTGTCTTTCGGATTGGCGTCTAAGGTCTCGTTTGCATTGGCGATCATCTCGTCGATGACGGAAAGTCCCTGTGAGACGTTAAGGTCGTCGCTAAGCGCTTCAAGCAGCTTGCTCTGCATCTCTGTCTTCTCGTCACTGACATTCATACCGAAGAGACGTTTTTTAAGACGGTAGAGCTTGTCAAGACGCTTTTTAGAGGCGAGCAGGTCCTGTTCGTTGAAGTTAAAGTTGGAACGGTAGTGGGTGCTCAGCAGGTAGAAGCGCAGGACTTCACCGTCATAGACTTTGAGGGCGTCTTTGATAAAGAAGCTGTTGCCGAGGCTTTTGCTCATCTTTTCGCCGTCGATGTTGACAAAACCGTTGTGCATCCAGTAGTTGGCAAGTTCATGGTTGGATGAACAGCGGGTCTGTGCCGCTTCGTTCTCATGGTGAGGGAAGAGCAGGTCAGCCCCTCCGCCGTGAATATCGATGGCGTATTTGTCATTGCCGGCAAGATGCTTTTCGATCATTGCCGAACACTCGGTGTGCCATCCCGGACGCCCTTTGCCAAAGGGCGAGTCATAGGTGAGGCTGTCATCACTGACAGATTTCCAAAGTGCAAAGTCCGCCGGGTTGCGTTTGGCACTTGAACTCTCAACGCGTTCTTTTCGGTCCTCTTCGTTCTGCTTTTGGTGAGAGATGCTGAGGTAGGCATTGTCGCTTGCCGTGTCAAAGTAGACGTCACCGTCAGCTGTTTTATAGGCGTGGCCGTTGTCGATGAGTTTCTGGATCAGCTCGAACATCGCTTCGAGAGATTCGGTCGCTTTGGGCTCAAGCGTAGGACGTTCGACGCCGAGCGCTGACATGTCGTTGTGGTATGCCTCGGTGAATTTGTCGGTGATGTCGTTGATGCATACACCCTGTTGGGCTGCTTTTTTGATGATCTTGTCGTCTATGTCGGTAATGTTTCTGGCATAGATGACGTTATAACCATTGACTTCCAAAACGCGGCGAAGCAGGTCAAAGACCAGGGCACTTTTGGCGTGGCCGAGGTGGGCGTCATCATAGACGGTCGGACCGCAGACGTAGAGAGTGACACGTTCCGGGTTAAGAGGGACAAACTCTCTTTTAGTCTTTGCGACCGAATCAAATATATACATGAATGAGTTCCTTGGCGATTAGTAAAATAATAGTAAACAGTGCAGCGCTTAGCAGCAAGATCACTATTTTTTTGAGCGAGATTATAGCTAAAAACTCTTGCCTGCTAAAGGTCTTTGCCGTGGCAAAAAAGCCGATAAACCCGCTCAGTGTGCTTGCAAGGGCAAGCCCCACACCGCCGAGCGGTGAGATAAGAGCAAGAGACAAAACAATGTTGGTTGTAAGTGTCAAGGTCGCGATCTTGGCTGCTTTCATCTGCTGCTGCTGTGCATAGAGCCATAAAATAAGCAGTTTGTTCAGACCAAAGGGCAAAAGACCTATCATATACATCTGCAAGATAGCGGTAGTGTTAAGGGTGTCTTCATGGTTAAAAGCACCCCGTTCAAAGAGAAGCCAGGTAATCTCTTGACTCAAGATATAGCCGCCCAGAGTACTGAACATCAGGACAAAGGCTAAAAACCAAAAGGCTTTGTGCATGTAAGAGAGGGCCTCTTCTTTTTTATGGTTTTTAAGCAGACGGGCGACTTTAGGGAAGATGGCGACTGAGGTTGCAATGGCGAAGAGGGCTAGAGGGAGCTGAAAGATACGGTTTGCATAGTACATGTAACTGATGACACCGGTGGCAAGAAAACTGGCAAGCCATGTGTCTAAAAAAGCGGAGAACTGTGCCGTTGAGTTTCCCCAGATAGCCGGAAAAAACTGCTTATTGAACTTTTTGGTCTCCGCTGTGATCTTTTGAGCTTTGATCTTAAAATATTTGGCACCACCGACAATAATCGTTGTGAGACCAAGCCTCTGTACTGCGGCAAAGTGGACTAGCAATTGCAGCAGACCGCCGGCAACAACCCCGTAGCTCAGATAGGTGACGATGGTCGCGTCACTTTGATCTTTTGAAAGGAGCAGGGCCGTGATGAGGGAAATGTTGAGCAGTCCTGTTGCAAATGCCGTGGTGGCAAAATGGTGTTTATACTGCAGCAGCGTGCTTAAAAAGGTGACGGTGAAGATAAGCGGCAGGTAGAAAAAGTTGATAGCAACATAGGGCGCTGCCAAGGTGATGGTCTCTTTGTCAAAACCGACAGCTATGGCGACTGTTGCTGCCTCGGGGAAGAGGTTGACCGCCAAGGTCATGACGGCGATGATCATAAAAAAGAGGCTGAAGATATGGGCTGAAAACACTGCCTTGTGTTTAGAACGGGTAAAGGCCGGAATAAAGACCTGGGTAAAGGCACCTTCGGCAAAAATACGGCGAAAAAGGTTAGGGAGCTTGAAGGCGATAAAAAATATATCACTGTAGATGTTGGCACCCAGAATCGAGGCCGTCAATAAGTCACGAATAAAACCTAAAATACGTGAAAAAAGTATACCAAAACTGTTGGTGAAGATGTGTCTAAACATGACTGTCCCGTGGTAATTTACGTTATTTTAACCCATCTTAGATTAAAATGTATTTTTAATATTTCAGGACTGTTTTATAGGTAGTACAGGGTATTTTCTGTTGAACAGTTATTAAAGGATGGGAATGATCGTAGGTATAGAGGGATATCTCAATAAAAAAGTGAGTGGATCTCACTTTGACTTGAGTAAAGTTACTAAGATGGATCTTCTATGATCGTAGGCATAGAGGGAACAATAGAACATAAAGAGCCCACTCTTGTACATGTAAATACTAACGGTCTCGTCTATGAGGTTTTTATCTCTCTGCAAAGTTATGGTGCCATTACAGGCGAACGTGTCAAATTGCACACTTCGCACATTATCCGCGAAGATGCCCAACTACTTTACGGGTTCATCGAGAAAAGTGAAAAGGTCTTGTTCGAGAGACTGGTCAAGATCTCGGGTGTGGGACCTAAAGTGGGTATGGCGATCTGCTCTACGTTCACGGCTTCACAATTTGGCGAGGTGATCGCTACCGGAGACATCACGCGGCTTAAAAGGGTTCCGGGTATCGGTCCTAAAAGTGCCGGGCGTATACTCGTCGAGCTCAACGGTTTTGATGCAGTACTGAGCGAAGAGGGCTCTATGGCCAATCCTGCGGCGAGTGAAGCGAGTATGGCACTGGAATCACTGGGTTTCAAAAAAGAGCAGATAGCGAAGGTGCTGAGCATCTGTTCAGCGACCGACACCCCCGGCTTGGTTAAAGAAGCTCTTAAAAAATTACAAACACTCTAAAGGACTATGTTGAAATTAGCAATACTATTTGGCGGTGCCAGTTATGAACATGAGATCAGTATCGTCAGTGCGATCACAGTAAAAGAAAAGTTGAATAATTTTGATTTGGAATTTATATTTTGTGATCAGGATCACCGTTTCTACAGAATCGATGACAAAGATATGGTCGCAAAGATTTTTGCTTCAGGCAGGCATAAAAAGATGCCTCAACTGGTCTTGGAGATCGGCGCTTTCGTGCATAAAAAGATGTTCGGTTCAGAACGTCTGGATATGCCGGTCCTTAATCTCATACATGGTGCAGATGGCGAAGACGGTACCATCGCGTCGCTGCTGGACTTTTATAGCATCGACTATATCGGTCCCCGTCCCGCAGCTTCAGTCTTCAGTTATGACAAGATGCACACCAAGTGGTTTGCCAATGCGATCGGTGTTAAGACGGTTGCTTATGAGAGCATGAATGTCAACGATCCGCGTGTCATCAGTACACAGCTGCCGTTTATCATCAAGCCTGCCCGTCTGGGCAGCTCAATCGGGGTGAGCGTTATCGAAGAAGAGTCGCAGATCGAGTACGCGCTTGATGTCGCTTTTGAATTTGATGAGAACATTATTATCGAGCCGTTCATCGAAGGTGTCAAAGAGTATAACCTGGCGGGTTACAGCGCAAATGGCGGTATTCACTTCTCTATTGTTGAAGAACCTCAGAAAAATGAGTTTTTGGATTTTGACAAAAAATATCTTGACTTCTCACGTTCTTCAGCAGTCAGTGAAGCACAGATCGACAGCGAGCTGGTCCTCGAACTCGAAAAGACCTTTGCAAAGGTCTATGCCAACATGTTTGAGGGGGCATTGATCCGTTGTGACTTCTTTGTGGTTGATGGTGAAGTGCTGCTCAACGAGATCAATCCGATCCCCGGTTCTATGGCAAACTATCTTTTTGCCGACTTTAAACATGTTATTAATGTACTGTTGGCAAATCTGCCGCAAAAGCGCCGTCCTCAAGTAAACTATCAGTATATTCACTCTATCAATCAAGCAAAAGGTAAATAGCCGTGGCAATTAAATCGATTCAGTATAAACATCAGACTTTTCAGGTCTCATATGAGGTCGTCAATCCGGAAAAAAGTAAGACGATGATCTTTTTACACGGTTGGGGTGCCAACAAAGAGCTTATGAAAAAGTCGTTTGAAAAAACGATGGACACGTTTCGTCATGTTTATATCGACCTTCCGGGTTTTGGCAACAGTACTTGCAGCCGACCTTTAGTAACGGAAGATTATGCCAATATACTTGAGCTGTTTTTAGCCCAGATCAATGCCAACCAGGACCACATGATCCTGGGCCACTCGTTTGGCGGAAAAGTAGCGCTGCTGCTAAACCCGCAGTTCTTGGTTCTGGTTGGAAGCGCGGGTATTCCGGTACCAAAACCATTAAAGATCAAAGTAAAGATAGCACTGTTTAAGATATTGAAACTCTTTGGTCTCTCTAAACTACGCTCGATGTTTGTCGCTGAAGATGCGAAACAGCTTTCTCAGATCATGTATGAGACATTTAAGAATGTAGTGAATGAAGACCTGACGTCTAACTTTAAAGAGTACAGCGGAAAAGCACTGCTATGCTGGGGCCGAGACGACACTGCTACACCGCTTTATACGGCGAAGAAGATGAATGAGCTTATTACGGACTCCCGACTGGTTATTTTTGAAGGTGATCACTACTTTTTTATGCAACAAGCCGAGGCTTTGGCTAAAGAAGTCGAGACTGCCGTGCTTCAAATGCTACAACATTAAGGCTGACTAATGGATATCTCAACACTATTAATTAACATCAGTTTTGTAATGGCCCTGGGGTTTTACCTTATAGTAAACCTGCAGTGGTATGACTATAAGATATCGAGAGTGGTACTGAAACATCACAAGCCTCTTTGGCATTTTACGCTGTTCGTCTTCCCTTTTATCCTCTACTATATTTCAGCGCAATATTTTGTTTTCATCCTGGCTCTTTATCTGGCTGTTCTCTCTTTTTGGTACTATAAACTCGACAAAAAACTGGTCTTTACTTGGCGTGTAAAGCGTTTTCTGATCCTGCTTTTTGTTCTGACTCTCTTTCTCGATATGCTCACTGCTATCAAGGGTATGCAAGGACCTTCATTCGTATTTTTACCGCTTTTACTGGCATATATCGGCAGTAAAGGTGTTGAAAACTTTCTTTTTATGACCTATAAAAAAGAGGCGCATAAGAAGTTGATGGGTCGAAAAGATCTCAAGATCATCTGTGTTACTGGAAGTTACGGCAAGACGAGCATGAAAAATTTCATTGCGCAGGTACTGTCCAAAAAGTACAAGGTCTATGCGACCCCGCGCAGTGTCAATACTATCGCAGGACTTGTCCGTGACGTCAATATGGATCTGCCGGATGACTGTGAAGTCTATGTCTGCGAAGCTGGTGCACGTCTCCGCGGCGACATCTACACCATTGCTCAGTTTCTGCACCCGCAGATCGCTGTTGTCGGCAAGGTCGGGCCTCAGCATCTTGAATATTTTAAGAGTGTTGAGAACATCCAGCGTACAAAACTGGAGATCATTCAATCTGATCGTCTGGAAAAAGCCTTTGTCCATCACTCGGTGACCGATGAAGCACATGATAAAGTCGAATTTTTCGGGGATGCAGTGAGTCATGTTGAGGCGACACTTGACGGCCTCTCTTTTGATATGCAGCTGCACAACGAGTCTCTACATTTTGATACAAAGATATTAGGCGGTTTTAACACCATCAACCTCGAAGCCGCTATCTTGGTCGCTGATGCGATGGAAATGGATGCGAATGATATCGTGAAGGCTGTCGGCGCGCTGAAAAGTGTTGAGCATCGTCTTCAGCGTATCGATGCCGGCGGTAAGATCATTTTGGATGACGGCTATAACGGTAACATCGACGGCATGCTTGAAGGGGTTCGTCTTCTCTCGCTGCATCCGGGCCGTAAAGTCATTGTGACACCGGGCCTGGTTGAGAGTACAGAAGCCCTCAATTTAGAGTTTATTGAAGCGATTAACAAGGTGTGCGACATGGCCATAATAACAGGACAGCTCAATACAGAACTGTTTGACAAAAACCTCACCGGATTGGAAAAGATCATGCTCAAAGACAAAGGTCATCTGACAAAAGTCTTAGGCGAACGTACCCGGGCAGGGGACATCATCCTCTTCGCCAACGATGCGCCTAACTTCATCTAATGACTGATACGCTCTTCCTTCTTAAAAAAGTAGTAGGGGAGCTGATGAGCCCGCTCTCAATAGGCCTGTTGATAGCTTTGAACGGTCTTACTGCCCTCTATCTTGAACGGCTTCGCGCTGCCAAGCAGCTTCTCTCCCTGGCATTTGTCTGGATTGCTCTTTTCAGTTATGGACCCATCAGTGACATGCTTGTCAAACCGCTTGAACAGACCTACCCGGCGCTGATCGATACACCTGTCGGTATCGACTATATTCTGGTACTGGGCAATGGGCACAAAAGTGATGCCTCTCTGCCGATCTCCAGTCAGGTGAACGCTACTGCTCTAAAGCGTCTGAGCGAAGGGATACGTCACTATTACCGCCTTCCCGGTTCAAAGTTGATCGTCTCCGGCTACAACGGACTGTATGACCCGAATACCCATGCGGCTATGCAGAAAAAAATGGCGCGCTCTCTCGGTGTTGACACAGACGATATTGTGATGTTTGAAACAGCTAAAGATACGGTAGAAGAGGCTATGATGATGAAGAAGATCGTCGGTGACAAGCCTTTTATTCTGGTGAGCAGTGCTACCCATATGCCGCGGGCCTACAAGATCTTCAGCTCGTATGGACTTAATCCTATTGCAGCACCGACCGACTACTATGCAGTTGGTGAAAGCGAGTGGGTGCACATGCCAAACGGTAATGCCCTGGAAGGAAGCGAAAAGGCATTTCACGAATATTACGGACTAATTTGGGAGTGGATAAAACAATGGTAAAACGTTCTTTTCATCTTTTGGAATCATTGGTAAAATGGGTCGGATATTCAGCGGGTATTGCCTTGGCTGTTTTGATTCTTCTGGTCGTCTATGATGCGCTGATGCGCTACATCTTTCAATCAGGGTCTATTGCCCTGCAAGAGCTGGAGTGGCATCTTTTTGATGTTGTGATCATGCTGGGTATCGCTTATACTCTACAGCGGGCTTCTCATGTACGTGTGGATATCTTTTACGATCGATATACAGCTAAGACACGCCATATCATCAACATTATTGGCATACTCTTTTTTATCCTCCCCTTTTCACTGCTTATTATCTATGTGGGGTTTGATTTTGTCTGGCTCAGTTTCGAGCAGATCGAAGCCTCATCCGACCCCGGCGGGCTTCCGTATCGCTTTGTTGTCAAGTCTTTGATGCCGATAGCCTTTACATTGTTGATCGTGCAGAGCATTAGTGAAGTCTATAAAGAGTTTACCCATTTAAAGGCCGCTTCATGATCGCTCTAGGGATGTTTGTTTTGGCGCTGCTGCTTTTACTGTTGGGGATACCGGTCGCCTTTGTCTTTGGCGGCGTGGCGCTTCTTTTTGCACTTTTTATACCCGAACTCGGTCTCGAGATCTTTAACCTTCTCCCCTTTAGGATCTTCGGTATTATGAGTAACTCCACCTTGATGGCAGTGCCTCTCTTTATTGCAATGGGTCTGGTTATGGAGAAGTCTCAGATGGCAGAAAAGCTGCTTTTATCGATGAGTCGTGCATTTCGCAGTGTCCGCGGCGGTCTTGCCATCAGTGTGGTGCTTGTCGGTGCTTTGCTGGCAGCTTCAACCGGTATTGTGAGCGCCTCTGTAGTAATGCTGAGTGTGATCGCACTGCCGTTGATGTTAAAGGCCGGATATAACAAGGGCTTGGCATCTGGTACCGTTGCTGCAAGCGGTACACTCGGCCAGATCATACCGCCATCCATCATTCTTATTATACTGGGTGATGTGATGAGTGTAAGTGTTGGCGATCTTTTTATGGGGGCGGTACTTCCTGGAGTGCTGTTAGTCAGCCTCTATATTGCATATATTATTATTATCTCACTTGTCAATCCTTCAATGGCACCCTCAAGTGAAGAGATCGAACCGATAGGCTTTGTTGAACTTCTGCGCTCGATATTACCGCCGTTACTCTTGATGATGGCCGTTCTGGGCTCTATCTTTGCAGGCATCGCTTCGCCGACCGAATCGGCCGCCTTTGGTGTACTTGGGGCGGTTATTCTGAGTGCGGGCAGCAGAACACTGGACTTTGCAATGCTGCGTTATGCCATGCTGGAGACTGTGAAACTCAGCGGCATGATTTTTATGATCCTCATCGGTGCAACAGCCTTTAGTCTTGTCTTTAACGAACTTGGCGGGACTGATTTGGTCTTGGAATATTTCAGTGAAGATATCGGCGATGTTTGGATCTTTATAGCGGTATCGATGCTGGCGATTTTTATACTGGGCTTTTTTATCGACTTTATTGAGATCTCATTTATTATCGTACCGATTTTGCTCCCGGTGATGGATGCTTTCGGTATCGATCCTATTTGGTTTGCAATCCTGATCGCGTTAAATCTGCAAGCCTCATTCTTGACACCGCCGTTTGGTTTGGCACTGTTTTTCTTAAAAGGTGCTGCACAAAAGAGTATTACGACGATGGAGATCTATAAAGGGATCATCCCTTTTATCGCTCTACAGATACTGGCACTGGGGATCGTGATCCTCTTTCCGGATCTTGTATTTGCCTTTTTATAGGGGCTTACTCTTTTACAAGTAAGTTTGCTTGCAGAATCTTTTTTGGTCGCAATCTTATATCTATGTTATGTTTTTCATAAAGTAGGCGCGGAAAAGATAACTTTGTTATACTTCTTGAACGATATATCTATTAAAGAGGCCACTTTATGTTCGATCAAAAAGATATTTTATACGCGCCATGGCGAAGTGATTATGTAACGAGTGAACGAATCGAAGGATGTGTGTTTTGCCATATCAGCACACATAAAGATGATGATGAGTCCCTGCATGTCTTATATCGCGATGAACACTGTTTTGTTGTGATGAACCGATACCCGTATACCCCGGGCCATTTTATGATCATCCCCCATCACCATACTGACAAACTTGAAGATCTGGAGAGTGCTGTTTGGCTTCATATGAGTGACTTGGCACAAAAAGGTGTGCGGCTCTTAAAAGAGTGCTTTAACGCTGAGGGTGTCAACATCGGTATGAACCTCGGAGGTGCCGCCGGAGCAGGGATCGCTGACCATATACATATGCATCTTGTGCCGCGTTGGAGCGGGGACACCAATTTTATTACCTCTATCGGTGAAACAAGAGTCTATTCGAGTGATTTCGAAAAGATCTACCAAAAGATATTGAAAGAGATACCAAATTACTTTACATCAAAAGGGTCAAAATGAGTGTTCTACTAGAGTTTGCAATGTTCCCGACAAGCGGTGATTGCCAAGAGAGCGGGTCAGTTTCGAAATATGTGAGTCGTATCATTGATATGATCGATCAAAGCGGTGCAGCTTACCAGTTGACGCCGATGGGAACGATCGTTGAGACAGAGACGATGCGAGAGGCTTTAGACATTGTAGAGAAGTCGTATGAAGTATTAGAAGGTGACTGCGAACGTGTCTACGCATCGTTGAAGTTCGACATCCGTAAAGGGAAGTCGAACCGTCTAAAGACAAAAATTGCTTCTGTAGAACGTGAAATAGGACGTGAAGTTAAGAAGTGATTGACTACTTCTCATCCTTTTTCTTACTTTTTAAAACATAAAAAGCGATACCAAAAATTACGAGCATTAAGACGATATTGATAGTCGTTGATGAAATATCTAGATTTGGAAGCATGCAGATCCTTATATTGTTTTCGTATTGTACCGTTTTAAGAGCTTAGTCAATGAATTGTACGGATGTTTGTTGGTAAAAAGAGTCTGTTTGTAAGTGAGTTGTTTCTAAAGAGATGTCTAGTGACGTAGTCATAGGTGGTGTTTGTGGATTAGTTGTGGAAACTGGAGCTCAATAATTCGATTCTAAAAAGATGGGATAATTGTTATAAAATAAGCATAATCCTATTATATGGGTTTTTGCGAAGTTTGATATTCTATATAATCATACACTCTAGTATAAACTCTTATATAAAGTGCCGGAAAATAGCCGGAATAAATCAGTTTTAAGCCTCTGTTCTATATTTTAGAATCACATTAAGCGCCCCCATCACCTTCGTGGCGAACCCCTTCAGATATTAATCAGTGTTTGTATTAAAAAAGAGTTAGTTTTTATGTGCTCATAGTTAGATCGGTCTTTATCATACTAAAAATTAAGATATAACGCCAATTCAAGTACAGAGTGCAACAACAGTCATGCTGCAGAATAAGTTCCTGAAATTGTAGCAAAGAAAACTTCCGCAGGTGTTTTATATCCAAGTATCTTTCTAGGCCTACTGTTTA
>JAQIBF010000111.1 GCA_027859195.1 Helicobacteraceae bacterium | reverse complement strand
GACATCGACGCCCTTTCTATTTTATGATAATATAATAACACAATTAATAATATTATTTCCTGTCGAAAACTTTTCTCATCATTAACCTCTCTGCAATCAAGCTAACAATATAATGTTGACAAAAAAAGAGAAATAATGTCAAAACTGCATATTTTAGTAAGTGGCGGAGCCGGTTATATCGGTTCACATGTGGTCAAACAGCTGCTTGAAAACACAGATCATGACATTACCATTATTGATAACCTTTCCACCGGTCTCGATCAGACGATCCTGACCTTGCAAGAGATGGCTGCTGGGAAAGTAAATACGATCAATTTCATTCAAGCTGACTTGGCTGATTTTGCAATGATTGAGTCTATTTTCAAAGCCAATCAGTTTGATGCCCTTATCCATTTTGCAGCCAGTATTGTCGTGCCGGAGTCGGTAGAAAACCCGCTTAAATACTATATGAATAACACGGTCAATACAACTAACATCATCAAGCTCTGCAACGACTACAATGTAGGTAAGATGATCTTCTCTTCAACAGCAGCTGTTTATGGTGAACCCAGCAGTAGTGACATCCCTGTTAAAGAGAGCTGCCCCCTTCAGCCGATCAACCCGTATGGTTGGAGTAAGCGCATGAGCGAGCAGGTGATCCAAGACACGGCCGCAGCTAATGACGCATTTAAATATGTCATCTTCCGCTACTTCAATGTGGCCGGTGCTGATGTCCAAAACCGTATCGGCCAGAGTTTTCCGAACGCGACCCATCTTATAAAGGTCGCTGCTCAAACCGTTACGGGGCAACGGGAGAAGATGGCGATCTTTGGCGAAGACTATGCGACACCTGACGGTACCTGTATCCGTGATTATATTCATGTAGATGACCTTGCTTTTTCCCATGTAATGGCTTTGGAGTATCTTGCTGAGAATGAGAGCGATGTTTTTAACGTGGGCTATGGTAAAGGCTATAGTGTCAAAGAAGTGATCTCGACCATGAAAGAGGTCAGCGGTGTTGACTTCAAGGTTGATCAAGAGAGTAAGCGCGCAGGTGATCCTGCTCTGTTGATCTCAGATAACAGCAAGCTTCTTACTGCCTGGGAGAACTTGAAAGCATCTGAACTCAAGAGCAAGCACCCTAAGCTGTTCATGTATGATGATCTTAAACTCATCTGTAAAACGGCCTTGGAGTGGGAAAAAGCAGCACAATAGATTTTACGCTATTATTTAACAAACAAATGAGGAAGAGAACTATGAAGAAGATTATTAGTTTTACACTGTTGGTATTGGCTCTGCTGAGTACCGGCTGTACACAAGAACAACAAAACCAGATGAGTCGCGGTATCCAGAATTGGACGGGGACAAACGGTGTAATGGATGTTTATGCCGGAGAAAAATTGGTGACACGTTTTATCAAAGTCGACAAAATGACAACCGGTGTTGGGCGTTCAGATGGACAACAGCGAGCCTACCGTTACAGCTATGGATTTTTAGATGAGAACCAGAATTACAAAGTTGACGAAGGCGAGAAAAAAGTCTATTTTGAAGTGAGTGATTATACTAACTATATTTTTTATGAAAACCCACACTTTTAGAGAGATGATTTGGAATTAATACCTTTATTTAAAAAGATTATTCAAGCCAAAAGTGAGACGCCGGATGACGGTGGTCTACTCGACTTTATCAGCGAATACCTTGATGACTTCACCTCTGTCCGTTTAGATAGTAACGGGGTCAAAAACCTCTTTATCTACAAAAAGTTCGGCGAGGGTGAACACCTCTGTTTTGCCGGTCATGTTGATGTTGTCCCTGCAGGTGAGGGGTGGAGCGTCGATCCTTATGGGGCTGTGGAGAAAGATGGTTACATCTACGGACGGGGATGCCAAGATATGAAGTCAGGCGTGACCGCTTTTTTACAGGCAGTCAAGGCGACAAAAGTGTTTAACGGGACACTTTCGCTTCTGCTCACTTCTGATGAAGAGGGCCCGGCAAAATTCGGTACATTAGAGGTCTTGAAATACCTTGAAGAGAACGATATGATGCCGGATTCCTGTATTGTTGCAGAACCGACATGTGAAGAACTTTTTGGTGATGCTATTAAGATAGGCCGTCGCGGTTCTATTAATGGCGTGATCGAAAAACATGGAAAACAAGGGCATGCTGCTTACCCGGAAAAGGCGACCAATCCTATCCATAAAGTGGCGCAGGTTCTGCACTACATGGCGGGAGTCGATCTGGATGACGGAGATGAGAATTTTGCACCGAGTAAGTTTGTTGTTACGGACATTCGTGCCGGCATGGAGGTGACGAATGTCACTCCGGGCAAACTCAAGTTGATGTTTAATGTGCGTAATTCAACCAACACAGACCAAAAAACGGTAGAGGCGTTTGTTCACAAATACTTTTCCGAGATGAATTACACGCTGCAACTCGACCAGTCGGCATACCCATTTATGACCGATCCCAACACCAATATCGTGCGGACCATTGATGCCGCCATCGAAAAGGTGACCGGGATCAAACCGAAACACTCTACTGCCGGAGGGACGTCAGATGCGCGTTACATTGCGCCTTGCGGTGTTGACGTTATTGAGTTTGGGGTACGTAATGACACTATCCATGCGCCTAACGAACGTACGACACGCAAAGAGGTCGAGAAACTTTACGCGGTCTTTCAAGAGGTCATTGCAACGTATTAGAGCGCTTTGATCCGCTCCATGTCCTCACGAATAAAGGCACTCATCTGCTGTGCATTTTTTGAGTAATAGACCAGCTGCTCTTCATCCACACTATTGCTATTTTTTCGCTGCAACCGCAGATAGTCTTCACTTTCGTAATAGGCGAACAAGAGCCCGCAGTAGAAAAAACCATGCGTATTGAGCAGTGCGATCACTGCATCGATATTTGGGATGCGGTGTAGGTTGATGTCTGCGTAGAGCATGTCGCAGTGCTCTTTTTGCAGATCGGCGAGTATATCCATCAGCGCCCGCTGATCGATCACATCTTCGATACGGATAAAGCCCAGCGCAAGATTTTCTTGGACACGGTGAGTGATGGCATCACGTACCGCGTGCGGCGGCTGCATATCACAGATCTCGATCTTGATGTCATCATAGACTTTTTGTATCTGTTTGCCGTAGATCGCAGAGCAGGCATGTTGGCAGCGACGTTTATCAAACAGCAGATAAGAGACCAGCACACCGCTTCGCTGCGGGTTTTGCAAATTGTGCTCGATCTCTGTCACGGAAGGGACCTGTCCGAGAATAATGGCACATTCGGTCATACCGTGTGAAATGTTGGCTTTTTGACTGTAGGGGTGCAGCATGATGGCTTCACCATAAATAGCGTCATACTCTAAGCGCTGGGCTTCGAAGATGAGAACGTCAAACATCTTGTTCATAATACCCATCCCCTTGTAGCGAGGCTCGACAGTGGCCACAGCGATCTCTGCAATATTGGAGTAGGGCGCCCGAATCAAAGCAAAATGGCCGACGATCTCGTTAAGGTGGAGTGCAACGACAGAGTGGACGTCACCTTTTTCATTTGCTTTTCGTACCTCTTGCGGTTCATAAAACAGATGTTTATAATAGGTGTAGTCGTAGTTTTTATAGATCAGTTTGGCAATACCCTCTCCATCACCGTTTTCAAATGCACGGATGCGCAACTGTTTCATAACCTCACTTCTGTCCAGCAGCTCTTCGTTAATGAACTGGTTGGTCTTGATGTCAAAACAATGATCGAACATCTTGATGAGGCTAAAACGTTTGCCCGTATTTGGCAGTGACGTAAAGTAGAAACGGTCAACTAAGTCATAGATACGGTAAAACCCTTTTTTGTGATCAGCACTGTGATCGATAGGTTCGCTGAGGTAGCGGCTGAAATCAAAAGGGATACCTCTGTCTTCAACATCGATTTTAAGCTGACAGCTGTAGATGTAGTAGTGGACAGTGATATCGATTTCGTAGTCTCTCTCATACGCATGTTCAAGGACATTCTCAATCAGCTGCATCAGCGCCTCTTCGAGAGAGTCAAGGTCAGAGACGGGAAGACGCTTTTTGAGGTAGGTGAAGGTGTGGTAGATGAGCTTGCTGTCAGCTGTATTGGTGATCTTAAGTGAGATTTCGTCACGCATGTTACATCGCTCTAACTGCTGTCGCTGCCATGATCTTCATACCCACAATAAGGGCATCATCATCGACATCAAAACGGGCATTATGTTGTGAAACACAGGTGCCTTTGTCCGGGTTACAAGTTCCCAGCCGAAAAAAAGCGCCAGGGACGAGCTCAAGATAACGTCCAAAATCTTCACCGCCCATAACCGGATCTTTAAGATCGATGGTGTTCTCTGTACCGATGACACTTTCGGCGGCGCCTCGGAGCAGGTCGACCATGGCATCATCGTTGCACACTTCGGGTGAGCCGAAATTGTAGGCAAAATTATAGGTGGCATGCATGGAGCGGCTGATCCCTTTAAGCGACACTTCCATCATCTCTGGAATAGAGTGACGGACATCATGATTGACCGTACGCACTGTACCACACAGTTTGACATGGTCGCAGATGATATTGGCAGCTTTGCCTCCTTCAATGGTTCCTAGGGAGATGACCGCAGGGTGGAGTGGGTCGATCTGACGCGAGACGATGTGGTTAAGCGAGTTGACCGCCATTGCTGTGACTAAGATGGCATCAACCCCTTCATGCGGGCGCGCCCCGTGTGAGCTCTTTCCAAAGATCTCGATCTCAAAGGTGTCGGCAGAGGCCAGCATGACCCCATATTTGTACCCGATCTGTCCGGTGTTCAGGTAGGGGTAGGCATGCAACCCGAAAATCGCTTTGACATTCTCGAGTGCCCCGTCTTTGATCATCTGTGAACTTCCGCCTTCTGTGATCTCTTCTGCCGGTTGAAAAATAAAACGAACATTGTTTTGAAGTTGCTCTTTGACCCGTTCCAAGGCCAGAGCTGTTCCTAGTAAAACAGCCGTATGCGCATCATGACCGCAGGCGTGCATGATACCGGGCGTACGTGAAGCATAAGGTGTTCCATTTTGTTCTTGAATAGGCAGGGCGTCAATATCAGCCCGAAGTGCAATAAAAGGTTTGGTTTTGTCAACAATAAGCTCGGCTATTAAACCGTAATGGTCTGAAAATGTCGTCACGTGCAAACCTGCTTTTTCTAAAAGGGCTTTTAACAGTGCTGTTGTCTCTATTTCATGGGCGGAGAGTTCAGGGTGCTGATGCAACTGCTGTCGTAATGCTACGACCTCACTGTTAATACTGTCGATTATCGAAAAAAGTTGTTTGTTCAATCTTCTCATGTGACACTCCTTTTTTATCGATGCCGTATTTTTTATTATAGAGCAGAATCTCTAAAAAAGCGGGAAAGGCATTGTGGAGTGCTCTTTTATCTCTCCTTTGGTACAATACGATTTCTATAAAATAAGGGACTTTAATGCGAATATTACTGTTAATAGCGCTGGTAATCGGGTCATTGTGTGCCAATGAGATAAAGTGGAACGATAGTTTTGAAGCAGCAAAATCCAATGCGCAAAAAGAGGACAAGATCCTATACGTTTTGATCACGTCTGAAACATGCAGATGGTGTCGTAAACTCGAAGCGCTAACGCTTGAAGATAAAAGAGTGACCGCTAATCTCAATAACAACTATTCTGCAGTAGCCTTGACAAGAGATAAAGACAGCTATCCCCCCTGTCTAAAAGCACCGATGGTGCCGATGAGCTATTTTTTAACGCCTGATGGAACAGTGCTTTACAGTGTCCCGGGTTATTGGAGTGAAGAGGACTATCTTTCGATGATGAAAGACGTTGAACGCAAGTATAGAAAATATAAGAGTGTTCAAAACCAGAAATAAAGGAAAAACAATGGAATTTGTAGCAACAACTGAGGCACCGGCAGCGATCGGTCCCTACTCACAAGCGGTAAAAGTAAACGGTATGGTCTACACATCAGGACAGATCGCCCTGCGTCCTGACGGCACAATGGTGGAAGATGATGTTGTTCTGCAGACAGAGCAGGTCTTTGCCAACCTTCGTGCTGTATTGGCAGAAGCAGGTTCGGCACTGGACAGAGTTGTAAAAGTGATGGCCTTTGTCGCCGACATTAATGACTTTGTAACGGTCAATGCGATCTACGCCAAGGCTTTTGGCGACCATAAACCGGCACGTTCTCTTGTCGCGGCGAAAACCTTGCCAAAAAATGCCTTGGTTGAGATCGAAGTTATCGCACTTTGTGACTAACACTACTATGTGATCTGCAAAGTCAGGTCACATTACCCCCAAAATCAACTCTCAAAGATCTTGTCTATCTCTAATATTAAGAGACCTTTTCCGATCATACACTTTGCTAGACCTGTTATGACATTGATACAACTTTTACATTAAACCTCATATCTTAAGCCATTAAAAGTAGATGCTATAATCTGTTCATAAATCAATAATGATAGGAAATATTTGAACCTGGTAATTAAAGAGATCTTTATTCATATCGCCATAATCGAATTTATGGCACTTGATATTCAGTCAGATAGTTTCATTGCTCAAGGCAGTGAGCTTCTTATGGGTGTGGGTGCCAAAGATATTGCCAGGTCTGGTGCTTCAGTCGCCAGAACAAGCGACATCTACTCCATTTTTTGGAATCCTGCCGGCTTAAGTGAGATCAAAAGCGGGGAGATGGGGCTTTCGAGTCAAATGGATGGCAGTTTGACGCCTATTAATTTTTTTGGTCTTGCTTACGCTGTGGCTATTGAAAAACTGGGTGTTAAGGTTGCGGTGGCATTTGCCTATATACCAAGACTCTATATGGAAGCATCCGGCAAGTATTATGAAGATGATTTTGAAAGTATTTTCTTGCGTTATACCCTTCCCGGGCTTTCCGGTAATTTCGACGGTACTATTCACTCCAAAACAGATGAGTTCAAACTCGCGGTTGCGCTCACACCGATACGCAACCCTTTTTGGAGTATCGGTGCATCTGCCGGGTATGTTAATTGTGCAACAACATTTGCGGGTGTTACGATGGAAGATCCCAGTAATTTTCAGAATATCTCAACCGTCGCAACATCGATATCGTACGGGTTGGGTGCCAAGATCTATGCAAGCGATACATTGACTTTTGGTGTCAATGTTAAAAACCTTGATGCTGAACTGGCGGTGGCTGTGGATAGGGTCGATGATAGCGGATATGCGCAAAAAAGTTATGATGTGGCCTTTCCATTGGATATCACTGCCGGTGTTGATTGGGAGTACAGTGACGACTTAGACCTTGCCATGGACTTTCAGCGTGTTTTTGGAACCTATGGCGACTATACCATCGATTTTCAGGTCCTTCGTTTTGGATCAACGTTCTCTCAAGATACCCTCGATTATCATCTTGGTTTCATTGCCCCTCTCAAACTGGAGAGTAGTAAAGTCCATAATATAGAGCTTAAGTCACCTATTGCACCGACAGCAGGTTTAGGCTGGCATAACAGCTATATCGATCTTAGTTTCGCTTTCTACTTTCACCCCATCATGACCCTGCACGAAGGCAAGCCGTCACCCTCTCTTGATCTTTCGGTCGCATATACATTCTGACAAAAAATGGTTAGGTGACCAGGAAACGATATAGGTACCTAACCTGTTTTTTCAGGAGATTGTTCTGTTAAACCTAATCGAATTGTATATTGTAGGTGAGCCGAACAGACGGGTAAATAATTTAATTAAATACCTCGAAATAAAAGTTGGCAGTTTATACCACAGCGAGCATCAATGGAGCGCTGAATCCGGCGCAGTAACGGACTATTAGGACGGCAGTGTTTATTTTCGATTCTATTGAAAACCTGGATAAAAAAACAAGTCGCCACCTAAGCCTGATCGGGCACCTAATAATGTAGCACTGCTAGGTGTTGACACAAACAATCATGATGTCCGTGATGTTTCATCCCTGTCTGCATTAGAGCTCGTGCTCCCTGTTCACCGGCCGCCAATACTGTTTTGAGTTTATATAAAATATGAGGAGAAACGAAACAGAAAATGTCATTTTCAGCTAAACAATGTACCTGAACTATAGATGCTATGTTCATGCTATGCTTCTCTTCTAGAATATACAAAACTGTACAAACCAGTTAAATTTTAGAATGAGGTGGTTTTAAATGAAATTTTCAAAATTTGTTTTTATCGTATGGATATCAACTTTTCTGACAGTTGGACTATTCGCGTCCGATAAAAAAGTCTATACATGGAAGCTTGCACAATCGTGGAGCACAGGCTTCCCAATATTTGGTGATTCTGTAAAGAATATGGCAGAGAGAGTTGAAAAGATGTCCGATGGAAGATTACTCATCAAAAACGACTCAACAAATAAACATAAGTCTGCCTTCGGTGTCTTTGATTTTGTAAAATCAGGCAGATACCAGATGGCTCATTCCGCTTCTTATTACTGGAAGGGCAAAGATATGAATACCCTGTTCTTTACGACGATGCCTTTTGGCATGATCGCTCAGGAACAGTACGCATGGTTTTACTACGGTGGTGGTATGGAGCTTATGCAAGAGGTTTACGGTAAATACGGCATGCTCTCCTTCCCAGGTGGAAACACAGGGAACCAGATGGGCGGTTGGTTTAGAAAAGAGATGAAAACGGTAGAGGATTTCAAAGGTCTAAAAATGAGAATTCCTGGTTTCGCGGGTGAAGTCCTTTCTAAATTGGGTACCAGTGTTGTAAACATCGCTCCGGGTGAGCTTTATACAGCTCTGGACAGAGGTACCATCGATGCACTGGAGTGGGTTGGGCCGTCACTTGACCTGATGATGGGTTTTCATAAAGTAGCACCGTATTACTACACAGGATGGCATGAACCGGCGACTGAATTGCAGTTTTTGGTAAACAAAGAAGCTTTCAATGAACTTCCGGCTGATCTTCAAGAGATCTTGACCCAGGCAATGAAATCATCTGCTTATGATATGCTTTCTCAGTCCATCCATGAAAATGCTGAAAGTTTGGAAAGCATCAAAAAAGATTATCCGAATGTTCAGATCAAAACATTCTCTAGAGAGATAATGACAAGAATAAAAGCCGAAAATGATAAGCTGCTTGTCGAGATGTCAAATAAAGATCCGATGGCTAAAAAGATTATTGACCATCAAACTGCGTACATGAAAAAAGTACGCGAATGGACC
>JAQIBF010000103.1 GCA_027859195.1 Helicobacteraceae bacterium | reverse complement strand
ACGTCCAGATCAAACGCTTTCATCAGTTTTTCACGTTCATCGTAGGCTGTCAAAATAACGATCTTCGTATACGGAGAATGTTCCCGGACATGTTGGACAAAAGTCAATCCGTCCATGTTCGGCATGGTGATATCGGTCAAAATAATCTCGGGGTTATGCGCTTTGTAAAGAGCAAGTGCCTCTACGCCGTCACTTGCTTCGAGATAATTAAAATCGTATCGATCTTTTAAATAATCAATATGGTTTTGACGCGTCTCAACCTCATCCTCAGCATACAACAACGTGATTTTCTTATTCATTTAACACCTTTGATTTTGAAAATTATACATACACTTTGCTGGGAATTCTTCAAAATAAACCAAAATTATTAAATGTTCACAGTTGGCTCATACTTTGTTGTTATATTATCGCCAAAATACAAGGGGTTAAAATGTTCCAGACCATACTAAGCAATATTCTAAAAAGATACTCATTCCAAGATCTATCTCTACACTATGGAGTTAATCTTCCAGATCCTCATGTCAATGCAGCACTTGTCAAAAAAGCTAATAGTCAGACGGCTATTAATGGCAATTACTATGAACTTAGCAACAAAAACAAGTTTGCTAAACAATCTGGTGAAATTGCTTCTGCAACTTTATTGAATGAAGATAAAGCTATTGTCTTTAAAGGAAGACTGGGGCTCTTAGCGAGACTTATCGCTTGGTTGATGTCTTTCGTTCATGCATTTATGAAAAAGATCACAGATTTTTTCACTAATCTTTTACCAAAAGTTCCGGAAAACTTTAAAAAAATTGCTGAGATATTAATAACCGTCATAATTACTCTTTTAAGTGTACCCTTTATGATACTAGGTATTATTGCGAACGCTTTTCAAATGATCACTAAGTCGCGGGGTGGCGCAGCAGGTATGTTGCTTGGAATATTCACAGCTCTGCTTTTTTTCATATTTCAAATGGTTATGCTTCTATTAGGTCTGATAATCTCGCCTGTCGTTAATAAGGTCGTTGACTCTATGTTAGATACTCACTATATCAAAAAAATGGTTATTGGCTATTTTACTCTGCAAAACAACTTTAACGGTACTATTGTTTTATCCAATAACATGGTCTCAACAACACAATATGAAGTACGAAAAAACCTGCTAGGTAGTGAAAAACTTTATGTCGTTATTCAAGAAGGTGATGAGCAGGCTTCTCTAGCTGACAAATATTTCTGGTCATTTTTAATCCCGTACTACTTCGTCAATAGACAAACAATTTTTGTAACAAATATTGAAAATCAACATTACTTCGAAAACATCTATAACTAATTAAAATTAGTTCCATCCTCATTAGCAGGATGGTGCAGCAGTAATAGTACTACATCATCATAACACTTTATTTTTTGACATTTTTCTAATGATCGTAATTGGCTTATTTCATTTTTCGAACCTATCTATTTGACTAAATTCATTGAAAATTCACAGTTGGCTCATACTTTATTGTTATTATTTCCCAAATTACAACAGCTGACATTCTCGACATAACCTGTCGTACTGTTTAGTCATGATGTTATAACCAACAAAAGGAAGTAAAAAATGAAAAAAATATTATTAACAAGTGTGTTGGCAGCCGGTATGCTGACCCTTACAGGTTGTGGAAGCAGCAGTGATGGCGGTGGGACGACACCTACTACCACGACGCTTTCTGCTCAGTTTATTGATTCGGCTGTACAAGGGTTGGGCTATAACTGTTCGCCATCGGGTAAATCAGGTCTGACAGACAGTACCGGTCACTTTGACTATGTCGCTGCGGACACCTGTACTTTTAAAGTCGGTGCAGTCACACTGGGGAGCGCCCAACCAACCGGCGCTATCTTTACACCACGGGACCTGACTACAGTCGAACCAAACTTGACGAACATACTTCGTTTCTTACAGACGCTCGACACTGATACCGGTGATGACATCATCACCATCCCCGCAGACATTAACGGTACGGTAGACTTTGGCGTAGACTTTAACACAACAGTAGAAGCTTTTATCGCAACCAATTATGAAGCAGGGACGGAGCCGGTTGTTGTGACACCTGACGATGCAAACGACAACTTTGAGACTTCTATGACAAAAGCGATCACTGATGCTGATTTTGTGGGCAAGACCTACACAATCAACGATGATATAACGCTCACTGTAAGCTTTAAAGATGATTACACGTTTAGTGCAACAGGTGATGGTGACCATAACGGCACCTGGTCGATTCTCGATAACAAGATCACCATAGTCGATGGAACACTTGGCGGTACAGTGACGATGACCTTCCGTATCGACGATCTTGTCGATCTTGTCTATGAGGACAGCGGCCAGGAAGCAACTACCTTTGTCGGCGCGACATATACTGTCACCACTACGCCTGTAGTTCCAGACACAACGACAATAACATTAACTGACGCTATGTTCATCGGCAAGACTTATGCTTTTTCTGATGGATTTATGGTTGATTCAACGTTTTCGTTTAACGATGACCACACCTATACAGATACTGATGACAACAGCGGTACATGGTCAATCCAAAATGACATCCTTGTCTTGGCATCCAATCTGACATCTGCATTTATTGATATTGCTTTTGTAAGTGATACCCTTTCTACAGCCACGACATACTATGTTTCCAGCACAGATGGTCAACGAATCGGTGAAACAGTCTACGAAGATGTTACCTACACCATAACAGACACCGTTGTTACACCACCAGCACCTATTACGCTAACTGACGCTATGTTTATCGGTAAAACATTTACAATCAGCCATGAAATTTATCCTACGATAACGTTGGACTTTTATGCTGATCATACCGTGAGAGAAAATGGCGATGGCAGTGTCAACTCTATTCTGCCTTGGGAAATAACAAACAGCCAACTGGTCCTGCACGGCGGTAATGATGTATGGTTCATTTTTTACACGGACGGAACAGTGCTGTTAGATGACGGTGTCGACACTGTCGTTAAACAGTACACTTCTGCCGATACACCTGTAAGCAGTACGCAACGCCGCAGTGACGAGCCACTGAGAGCAGAAATCAGAGATTCTTCTGACAATGCACTTTTGGAAACAGCGAACTATTCCTACAATGACAACGTGGTCACGGCATCCACTGTCTATGACGAAAACAATTCTCAAACCGTGACGACGACCTACCAAAGCAGTAACAGAGAGTATTTTATTCAATACCTAATAAATTATGATTACAGCTATTCAAACGGGGACGGCACCTTCACAAGTGATTCTTTCTCTTCTTCAATCAACTTCGACTACGACAATAACCAGAATATAACCCATCTTGACGTTTTATATAATAATGGTTTATCTCAAGATATGAACTGGACATATGATGCACAAAACCGTATGACAGATGGACGCAGCTACCGCTATGATGCCAACGTGTTGAGCGTGATGACGGTTAACAGTTATGACACTCATGGAAATCCAACTCAATTCGATAGTGTTGACTATGATGAGAACAGTACAGAGATAGGGACAGAAACGACGACAAGTTCATACACCTACTACCCATCAGGGAACATTGAATCAGAAACCTCTGTTAATCAGACAACGGGAATGACAAGAACGACGACATATATCGATGTCACTATTCCCTACACTGTGCGGATATTTAACATGACAGACCGTTATACCTTGAACGAAACATGGGACGAAACAGGTGACGGAACACTCGAAGTCAGTGACGTCTACACTTACGACTCGCTAAACAGAAAGATCTGGTTCTTTAGTGATTATGACAACAGTGGCGCCTGTGACAATGGTGAACAGTGCACGACCTACTTCTACGAATAACAGTTCTCCTACTGCCTGTTCCCAAGTGACACTTGGGAACAGGTACACTCACATTTAATTTAACACTGCAATTTCTATGAGTACCACAGAAAAAACAGCAAAACCTCTCATCGCGACACGCATCAAAGAGTTTCTCTTTTTATTGCATTTTGATGATCCCGAGATATACCGTCAAGGCACTGGGCAGCCTCTACAAAGATGCCCTAAAGAGTATCTTTAGCCCCACATCTCTGCCACTGTTGATCTTCTCGCCTCTAAAAGTGTTAGAAGCGTCCATCGCCATTATCTTGATCGTCTTTATGCTCTTCACAGCGGTGTTCGTCCCCTTCATCAACTGGGCGAACCATGCCGTTGCCGGTTGGAACCCTACCACTATCGCCATAGTCATGACCATCTTCATGATCGCTGTCAGTGCGTTCGGCGCCTATTTCCAACTACGCATCTTTATCAGTTATTTTGTAAAAGAGCGTTCACGCGTAAAAAGATCTTCGACTATTTTTCTGACACTGTTTTATATCAGTGCCGTTATTAACATGGGATTGCTGGGAACCATCAAGATCAACACGGAACATTTTAAGTCCAGTCAACAGAAGATCAAAAAGCTCAACCAGTCAGTGCATGACCTCGACAGTAAAATACGGTCATATTAACAAACTTTTTTTTCGCTATCTACCAGCGGGAAGTGCCCTCTCAACTATCCTAGCTATTACGTTTTTGCACTGTTTGCAAGATAAAGGTCGAGGCAATGCCCAGTGCTATGACCAGACCGATGTGGTGAAGTGCGCCGATGTGGCTGAAGACGAAGATGCCGAAACCTGCAAAAGTGGTCAGCATCGCGTAGTAGATCGCTTCGTCGGTCTCTTCTTCAACGTCACTCATGTAGATGCCGTAATCTATCGCCGCGACCATGACGATAATAAGGGCAAAAAGGTGCATAACTGAGAACGAACCGATGAAGGCCAGGGTTGCTGCGATAACACCGAGAGGAAAGAGGACATAGTTCATAGCGACTAAAGCACGCTTTTTTAACAGTACGGCCAGCAGGAGTGTTATCAATCCAAAGGTCAGTGCCGCGATAAGAATCAACTGATCCAAGACATCTTCGACCCCTTTTTGCAGGAGCGTTGATACTTCTAACAGAACAAGATCATCGTCGTAGTGGAGCTCCCCGCTTTGACTTACATCGACAAAGGCCAGACTCATCCAACGGCCATCCTCCAATTGCATGGTTTCAAACCCCAAAGCTTTGGCCACGGCAAGATCCGGTTTGGCGTAATGGAGGTTATCTGTAAAAGTATAGGCACTGCTAAACGTCCCTGAACGAAAACCGATCTTTGTCGCTTCTCGCTCTATCTCATTTCGTAAAGCTTTAAAATCGATCACTTTTACGCTTTGTACATACGCAGTAAAGCCCTCTTCCGATCTGTTTATTTGTGCCAGTGACCGGAAAGCAGCCTGCGCTTTTTGAATACCTTCCATCTTGACCAACAGCGCATCAAGAGAATTTCCGTAGACTAAGACAGCACGCTCGTCAGAGGCACCTGACTTGATCTTCTCCTGCAGCGTCAGTAGTTTCTCATTTTGGTAATCAAGTTGACGAAGGTCACCACTAAAGTGAAGTTTTGAGAAGGCCGAAATAAGCAGTATCAAGGAGATGCCCAAAACTATTTTTGAATCTATAAACCCTTTTGAAATAGCCCGCAATCGTATGCGTTTCTCTTTTGGTTCAAACTGCCACGATGCAAACAAAAAAGTGAATTGAAAGTAGGAGAAGGCCAAAGCAGCGATCCCGAACAGAGCCAGTTGCTGGATCAACGGGAAGTCTGCAAAGTAGAGGATGCCGAAACCGCTCACCGATGTTAAAAAAGCGTAAAAGACCTTTTTCCGCTCCTTCTCTTTTTGGCTGTAGTAGCCGTGGAAATAGTAGTGGAAAAAGTAGTCCACCGCCATCATCGCAATACCCGAACCAAAAGCAAGGGTAAAGATAGAGACCTCTTCAAAAAGATAGGTCACGGCCGACAGCCCTACGAAGAGAGAAGAGGCCAAGGCGATGGAGGTGAGCAACAGGACTTTGAAATCACGCAGCGTAAAAGCGTAAAAGAGCAGCAGCAGGATCATTGTCGCGGTAATAATAAGATTCACTTCGCTTTTGATCTTCGCCGCATTTTCAGCCGTAAAGAAGTGCGGTGCAAATGCTGTCACGTCACTGCCGTAACCGTCGACAATCGCATGCACTTCATCATACAGTTTCTGTGCACCGTCGACATTGGAAACCCTTGTCTTCAGTGTTGCCGTAAGCATATAGTCTTCACCGTTGAAGAGCACGATGCCGTTTTTGCTTTGCGCCCTTTTTTGCTGCATCGGGTCGCTAAATAGCGTTAACGGGTCAGAGGTGTTGAGACCGCTGAACATAAAAGAGCTCTGCATCTCATCGTAGAGTTCCTGAAGCCTTTTTTGTATATAGAGCGGTTCTGCTCTTGAACTGTTCATGTCGAGACGTTCTACGTAATGCTTTCGCAGATAGGAGGCGGTAGGCGAATGGATGCTGTCGACTCTGAAAAAGAGTTCGTCGATCTCTTCTAACGTCACTAAGTCGGCCGCTATCTTTTCCAAACGCTCTTTTGAGGCTTTGTCACTCCCTTTCGAGATAATGATCAGACGGTTGAGAGACTGGAGTTTTGAGGCCTCTTCAAGCTGTTTAGTGTAGCTGTTCTGAGGAAAGATCGAGAGCATGTTAGTACTGAAGTGCGACGGTGAAAAGAGCAACCCCGCAATGAGCATAACACTCAGATAGATGAAGAGGTAAAGTCTATTGGGCAATGTTAAGCGTGATCTCATCGCCGTTACTCATCTTTGTCATAATCTGTTCCAACCCTTTGGCATTGCGATGTACCACAACCGATTTTATCACCTTGTCAACAGGTGCAATCGGGCTTAACATAACGACTGTTATCGTTTTTTGAATCGTAAAGTTTTCACTCAGCGCTTCATAGTCTCCGCGGTAGAGCTTGTGAATGAAATCCAAATAGACCTTCATCATCGGCTGTTCATTCAAGTCAACATGTTGAACAGTCTCACCGTCGCTGTTGAGAACGTCCATAGAGAGCCCGTCATAGTTAATATGGCGAACCTCAGGCTCGACATAATCAATCTTCATCCCCTTCTCGTCAAAAGTGATGTGGCCTTCCATCTGAAGCGTCTTGTCAATACTGTAGACATAACGTTTCTCTTTGAAATCGTACCCGCCTGCCATAAGTGTCAATGTCATTACTGTCAGCAGTGTCAAAAATTTCATGAAAAATTCCTTGTTACTTCGACTTGCATCACCTCTTTGACCCGATTCATCAGACCGCGAACACTCTCCTCTTTTTCCGGATAGATCGGAGATAAAAAAGTGACGTTGATATTGGTAAAGTCATGTGTCTTGGTGATATTTGAACCTTTGGTGACGATCTTTCCTGTACCGTTTATTATCACGGGGACAATCGGAACCTGATTATCTACCGAAAGTCGAAATGCCCCTTTTTGAAACGGGAGCAGCGTCTCTGAATAGTTACGTGTACCTTCCGGAAAGATAAAGACATTGATGTTGTTTTGCAAGGCCTTTGAGAGCCTGTTGAAGACTGTAATAGCTGCGTTTGGATTGTTTTTTTCCATATAGTAAACGCCGACCAGACGTGGTGTTTTCATAAATATCGCCAGATCGCTGATGGGATGGTTAGAAATGGTCAAAAAATTCTTAATGATACTGCCTAACAGTACAAAATCTATTGACGACTGGTGGCTTGATACATAGATAGCAGGCTGCAGCCTATTGAGATTTTCAGGATTGTGGATAGTGACATTTCCAATAACAGGGGTATACTTTAAAAAGATCCGCCAGAAAAAACGAACGACCACTTGAAACGACCAGCGCGGATCGCCGCCGAAGATCCAGACAACTATGGTAAAAGTACCTGCAACAAAGAGGGCCAAAACCATCAAAAATATAAAAAATCCGTAAATATAGGCGCTTAACAGTTTACTTGACACCGCGAACCTTTTCATAAATTATCTGCAGCGCCAAGGCACCGCCAAAAAGAAGGTACCAGCCCACTGTTGTGTAAAGCGCCCAGATCTTCATCGAAGCAAATAAGACAGCTACCTGTAACACAAGATTGATTGTGGTTATGAGCAGCCAATAGAGATGTGAACTGTCAATAAAAGCCAGCTTCTCATCACTCCAGATCATCTTGGGTGTCTTTTGCACCATTTTAGCCAAAAAGGGTCTCTTAAAGATGACCGCCTCGGCAAATTTTACGAAAAAGAGAGAGGTGATCAAAACTGGTAAGATCTTAAAAACGACGACAGAATCCAAATACCAGACCAAAGAACCGACAACCGCTGCAGCTAAAGGAACCCATACACTTTTAAAACGGTTTTTGATAAGTTCATAAAGCGTCCAGGGGGCTGCAAGGGAAAGAAGGAGGAGGCCTACGACCTGCGGTTCAAAAAAACGCAGACCTACTACTATGAAAAGAACATAGATCAGCGTCAATAACATTAATTGAGACCTCTGTATAGCCCTCTGAAAATGTCAGATTTTCTCAGAGGTCTCAATAGTCTACGCTCTTGTCATGATCAGTGTGACGAACTCATCAATAGTTCGGATTTTTTGAGCGTCTTCAGCTTTTAGATCGATGTTGAGTTTTTTATCCATCATCACAATAAGGTCGATCGCGTCAAGGCTGTCCATGTCAAGATCTTCAAAAAAGTTCGCACCCTCTACGATCTCATCCTCTTCGACTTCGAACTCTTCGATCAAAACTTCTTTGAGCGTCGCTCGTACCAACTCTTCGGTCATTACTATTCCTCTATTTTTTTAAATATCAGTGAGGTATTGATCCCACCAAATGCAAAATTGTTATTCATAACTATATCATGATTACCATAACGGTGTTCGAAAAGATAATCAAGCGGCGCGCAGGTCTCATCGACCTTCAGCAGATTTTTGTTGGCCGGTAACAGACCTGTTTTAAGACTGATCAGACCGATGATAGACTCAACTACTCCGCAACCGCCAAGGAGATGACCCATATACCCTTTGGTACTGCTGATAGGCGTCTTGTCACCAAAGACAGCATAGGTCGCATGCGACTCGGCAATGTCGCCCTTAGGCGTCGATGTTGCGTGGGCATTGATATAACCCACCTTGTCCGGAGTGATCTTGGCATCGTCAAGTGCCAAACGCATCACCTGTTCCATCCCTTCGCTTGAAGGGGTGGTAATGTGTTCACCGTCGCATGAGGTTGCATAACCGATGATCTCAGCATAGATCTTTGCACCGCGGGCTTTCGCCGCCTCGTACTCTTCCAGGACAAGTGTTCCTGCACCCTCTGCCGTGACAAGTCCGTCACGCTCGGTGTCAAAAGGACGCGGCGTCTGGTCGGGACTGTCGTTGTAGCGTGTCGATGTGGCCGCCATGATCTCGAAGATCCCGGCATTATAAGGGTGAGCCTCTTCCGAACCGCCGACGAACATCATGTCACTCATGCCGTACTTGATGCTCTCATACCCGATACCGATCGCCATCGATGAAGAGGTGCATGCAGAGCAGGCAGGGATGTTACGTCCGCGGATCTTGAACATCGCTGCGATATTGGCCGCAACGGTGTGGCTCATAAACTGCAAAAAGCTCATTGAGTTTTGACCATTAAACGTCTTCTCTTTAGCGATCGTACCGATAGAATCAAAAAGTGCCGCATCCGACCCCATAGTCGAACCAAAAGAGATACCTGTACGCGGGTTGGATATCTGCTCTTCACTCAGTCCGGCATCCGCAACCGCATCCTGCATCGTCTTTGCCGCCATGATCGCGACACGTCCCATTGAACGGCGGCTTTTTCGAGGAATAACTTTATAATCTTCCCAATTCACAAGACCGCATACACGCGTTTTAAAGTCCTTATATTCAGACCACGACTCGACATGGACGACCCCGCTTCTTGAAGACTCAATGCCCTCTTGAAGTTCCTGCATATCATTACCAAGCGGCGAAAGTACGCCAACACCCGTAATCACAACACGACGCATATTCATCTCCTAACGTACCATTCCACCGCTGATATTGATCGTCTCAGCTGTGATATAAGATGCTTTGTCTGCCAAAAAGAGAACCACTTCAGAGACATCTTCAGGCTTGCCGATACGGCGAAGAGGAATACCCTTTTTTAGCTCTTTCAATGGTAACGATTCCGTCATCTCAGACTCGATCAGACCCGGTGCAACGCAGTTGACACGAATCTTATAACGCCCCAGTTCAAGTGCCAAAGCCTTGGTAAAAGCGATGATCCCGCCTTTGGTTGTCGAGTAGTTGGTCTGACCCGGGTTGCCGGCAATACCTGAAACTGAAGAGACATTGACGATCGCACAGTTCTTCTTGACGATCATCTTCTCGACAACCGCCTTGGTGACACGATACATACCATTGAGATTTGTGTCGATCACGTCCGTCCACTCCTCATCTTTCATCCAGAAGAAGAGGTTGTCTTTAGTGATACCCGCGTTGTTGACCAAGACATCAAGGTCAAGCTCACCAAAGGCACTTTTAACACTCTCTCCGTCACGTACGTCACAATAGACGATCTCGCCGTTTTGAATCGACTCTAACATCGACTGTGCTTTTGCCTCTTGTGAACGGTAATGGATATAGACGTAGTAACCGGCATCTGCAAAGGCACGGACACAGGCTTCACCTATGGCACCGGTTGCTCCAGTTACAAGAACTTTACGCATTAAGAGAGCTCTCCGCTGCTGATCATGTCAACAACTTTAGTGATCTCTATATCCATACGACGGTCTTCTACCAATGGTGGGATCACGGTACGGATCTTTGTATAGATACGCGCAAGCTGCGGAGAGATACCTTCATGTCCACGGATATCAACGGCTTGTGCAAGGCCCATAAAAGCGATCGCAAGCATATTGTCCAGGTCGGGCAGCGTACGTTTGAAGTTCAACGCTGCCGTTGTCCCCATACTCACTTTATCCTGGTTAAGTGACTCTGTCGGACGAGAGAAAACAGAGGCAGGCATGATGTTCATCATCACATCTGCGCTCAGTGAACTCAGTGTGATCTGCATCGCCTTAAATCCGTGGTGGTGCGGTTTGTCAGAGATCTTAAGGTTTTCGCCGATACCGCGGTTGAACTTATGGTCAACAAGAAGAGAGAACTGCTTGTCAAGAAGGTCTGCTGCATTGGCAGAACAGATCTTCAGCGTGTCCATAGCGTGTGCAACGTATCCGCCGTAGAAGTTACCGGAGGTGTAGATCTTCTTGAACTCACCATCGATGATCGGATTGTCATTAACAGCATTGCACTCTGTCTCAACCCATTTTTTAGAGATCTCAAGATTGTCCCAAACAATGCCAAGCACCTGTGGTGTACAACGAATCGAATATTTATCCTGAATACATAGTGTCTCTTCAGTAAAAAACTTCTCATAGCGTTCATCTTGTGCTTGAACAATATCTGAACCCTCCAGCTTTTTAGCCAGCTGCGCCGCACAACGGATCTGACCTGCAAAAGGTTTGACTTCATGCACAAGGGGCTGAAGCGGTGTACCGTCTGCATGCATCATCTCAAAAAGACCCGCAATAAAACTCTCATAAGCGTGCATCCAATTCTCGAACTTCTCCATAGCGATAAGGGCGATACCACTCATCGATGCTGTACCGTTCATGATCGCCAGTGCTTCTTTCGGCTCCAGTTCGTAAGGCTCGATGTCAAGTTCTTTATAGACATCAGCACTGCTTCGGATCTCGCCTTTATAGTAGACTTCACGTTCACCGACGATTGCAGCGGCAATATAGGACAACGGAGTCAAGTCACCACTCGCACCCACTGAACCTTGAGACGGAATGACCGGGATAATGTCATTGTTAAAAAAGTACGCCATACGTTCTATAAGATGTACTGTAATACCCGAGTACCCTTTTGAAAGGCTGGTAAGACGGATCAATAAAATACGCTTACACTCTTCATGAGTCAGCATCTCACCGACACCGCAACCGTGAAACCTGAAAAGGTTTTTTTGCAACTCTTTAGCTTGTTCAAATGCAGAGTAGTTTGTACCGGCTTCGCCATAACCCGTTGTCACACCATAGATCGGCTTGCCTGATGAGATCTCTTCAAGTAAAAAGGCATGAGAATCTGCGATTTTTTTACGAAAAGCCGCTTCGGTAGAGACTTCTACCTTCTCAGCATGACAAAGTTCTGTGTAATCTACATGTTGTGCATTGATTGTAATTGACATTATTTTCCCGTTAGACTGTTATGAGCACACCCTTAAGGTATTTAAAATAACAGTTATGAATATTTTTGGTATTTTAGCACTATAACCCCCTATATAGACTGAAAGAGAGTGCTTAAGTCTTAGTAAGAAAAGAGAGTCAATATACGAAAATTTATCTGATGCCAATCAGTCGCAGCATGTTTATAAAAAAGAGTCTGGCATGTAGGTTACTGAGACGGACGTTGTCTTTTAGCGCATTAAAATGGCTGACACGATCTTCAGGTTTCGGGTAATAGACCTCAATCCCGACCTCTTCAATGCAACCTCCATTCCACACATGCCGAACCAGAACTTCTATCTCAAAGTCGTAGCGGCGTTTCTCTATAGGAAGGTCCAGGACACGCACAGGGTAAGAGCGAAACCCTGACTGTGTATCATCAAGACGCAGTCCCGTTTCTGTCCAGATCCAGAAGTTACTGAATTTGCGTCCGAATTTTGAAGAATTTGGGACATTTTCGGCAAATCTCCGGCACCCTATCACAATACATTTTTCAAGATCTTTACCGATAAAATTATTGATCTCATGCGGAAAGTGCTGCCCATCGCCATCAACAATAAAAAAAGAGTCAAAACCCAACTCTCTGGCCATCTTTCCACCCGTCAATATTGCCTCACCTTTGCCTTTGTTAAGCGAGTGTCTAAGAAGATATAGCGCTTCGTCTTCGTCGATGTTCAACACTACACCTGGTTCAGAACCGTCATCTACTACAATAACGGTACTCTTTGTTTTCAATGCCGCATACACGACCTCTTCTATCGTTGTGGGATTGTTGTAGACGGGTATTACGATACAGCTTCTATGCACGGGGGACTCACTGATGTTTAGTTTGCCAAATTATAACAGAGCGCGCCTTTATTGGATGAACTGACAAATCACTCCTATTAAACGCTTTATTGCAAGTTATAATATACATTCGATTTGTTATAATTTCCAGATGTTTATATGAAGGGTTCCAATGACTGAGTGTGATGTATTTATTATTGGTGGAGGGCCTGCGGGTTCCATAGCGGCCGCAAAACTTGTTCAGGCAGGGTATAGCGTAGAAGTTGTAGAAAAAGTCAAATTTCCTCGCTTTGTCATAGGAGAATCACTTCTCCCCCGTTGTAATGAACTGCTTGAAAATGCCAATATGCTTGAAGCGGTAGAAACTGCCGGTTTTCAGTATAAGGGTGGCGTTGCTTTTGAAAATGAAAACAACGATATCAAAGTCATCAATTTTGAAAACAATATGGGTCAAAAACACAACAGCTCTTTCCAAGTTCGTCGCGAGACCTTTGACAATCTTCTTTTGGAGGAGGCTATACGCTTCGGTGCCAATGTCACCACTGAATCTGAAGTGACCGCGTATGATGAAGAAGCCAACATTGTAACCGTCATCCATAAAGATGGTTCTAAAGAGAAGTACCATGCAAAAAAAGTGATCGATGCCTCCGGTTATGGTCGTGTTTTACCCCGTCTCTTGGATCTGGACAGTAACTCGCACCTTGCACTGCGCGATGCTATCTTCTGTCGTGTTGAAAATGATCTTCGCCCTACCGATGGAACTGACGGTTATATCTATGTCGATGTTGTCGGTGAAAATGACGCCTGGATATGGAATATTCCCCTCAGTCCTACTGTCACCTCCGTTGGCATCGTCTGCACTGATGAGTACTACAGATCGTTCAACATGGACCAAGAGGCATTTTGGAACCATATTGTTAAGAATGACCCCCATGCTTCAAAACGGTATGCCCATGCCACCCGTATCAATGAAGTCGGCTTTATCGGCGGGTATTCGTCAAATGTCAAACGTATGTTTGGTAAGAACTTTGTCATGGTCGGTAATGCGACTGAGTTCCTTGACCCTGTCTTCTCTTCTGGTGTCACACTTGCGCTTGAATCCGGTTCTAAAGCGGCAGAGCTGACGATCAAGGAGCTCAAAGGAGAGGCTGTTGATTGGCAAGTTGACTACCAAGACTACATGATGATCGGAGTCGATGTCTTCAGAGAGTATGTCGAAGCGTGGTACGATGGTCGTCTTCAGGGTATCCTCTTCTCTCAAGCTCCCGGTTCTACAAAAATCGAAAGTAAGATTGTTTCTGTTTTGAGCGGCTATGTCTGGGACACTAAAAATATGTTTGTGACTACACCGACTCATGCTGTCAACGCAACGTATAAAGCGCTGACTGGAAAAGACCCTCACTCATAAATACTCCGGCAAGATCGTCTTGCCGAATCACCTACAAATAGGAAACAGATGTCTCAATATCGCGGCAGTCCATTGGGCATTAAACTTATTATCGCGCTTTATAACCTCTTTGGGTACAAAGCGGCAAAGACACTTATTTATAGTGTTGCACTCTTTTACGCAGTTGTCTCACATCACAAACGCCAAGAGTTAAACAGCTATTATAAAGCAGTAGGCTTGACACCAAGTTTCACCTCATACTTCAAACATATTTATGCTTTTTCACTTACAATATTTGACCGTTTTATTGCTAAAGAGGAGATGAGCGACACTGCGCTCAAAGTTGAGCGTGTTAATCTGGAAGCCTTTGAAACACTGCAACAGACCGGTGGGATGTTGCTCTTTTCACACCATGGCAATTGGGCACAAAGTTTCAAAATATTCCACTCCTATGAGATCAAACTCAATATTATCGGTGATGAAGCTATCGATGAAAACTTGCAGAAGTTGGAAACTGCCGTTGATGGGAATAAGCGTGTCAACATTATCAGTCTCAAAAACGGCATGCAAGCAATGCTCGATATCGCCAGAGCCCTTCAGAACAATGAGATCGTCATTATTATGGTCGATCGTGTCAAAGAGCCCAATAAAACTGTCAAGGTGGACTTCTTAAATCGCGAAACGCTCTTTCACAGTGGCGGTTTTGAAATAGCCAATATGCGTAAAGCCCCTGTATTAGGCTGTGATATCGTCCGTACCGGTGACCAGCAGATCAAGATAGAGTTCTCTGAGATCATCACCTCTTCTAAAGATAATAAGGCAGAGATCATTCAAGATCTTGCACAGCAATATGCCCGCTTTCTAGAAAAAGTCGTTCGAAAGTACCCGCTGCAATGGTTTAACTTTTTTGACTTTTGGAAAAAGCCGGGACTTTGATTTCACCTCTATCAATTTTGTTTAACCTTCTTAGGCATTTCGCTACTTAGATTTTTTTTAATTACTTCATATCACCAGGGTGTTACTTTTACGATGTAGCATTTTCAGAGAAACATCCCTTCGGGAGCGGTACCCTTGTTTTGTGCCACCCGGCATTACGCTTTAGCGTTTTATCTTCTTTGCACCCTAAGGCATCCTCTCTTGCTACGCAATTCACCTAGTCTCGCACACATGGTAGACCATATATAACGTTACTCATTATCAAGCTGACATCTAGTCAGCCCGATAGTGAGATATCCTAACGAAAAAAAGAAAATGCGAACACGGGTACAGTAACAGATTGATACATCAAATATATGAAGTCACGAAACCCCTCCGACTGTTTAAACTGCACCAAAACGCAGTAACTGCGAAAGCAAGTCCCTTCCTTAGCAAAGGCTTTAGCTTCTACATTCAAAATATTAAGTAAACAGAAGAGGTCTATAAGTCACCCAAAATTATACGCAGTTTTTTTCACAAATTAAGAGCAGAAATAAATACAAAAAGTTTTAGATTTAGTGCAGATTGTACTGGATGTAAACCCGAAGGATATCTCCTGTTAAGAAACTAAGCTGGGAGCTTGGTTTTAAGGAGGAAGGTAACATAAACAGAAACCCCATTAAGTTCTCTACTGCGTTGAGAGGTGAACTCCAGTACAAGATACGCTGAAGCTAACACTTTTAGTGCCACTTTAGTTTGAAGTCACCGCACAACGCATTCGAACTATTGGTGAGTTTAACCCGAACCCCGCTTTTAGCAGGAGCAATCGTATAGGTAAGTGTCTCTTCAGGCAAGACCTTTTGCAGAAATTTGGCACTCGCAATAGCATCGATCTCTTCACCCAAGATCTCGGTAACAATATCGATCTGTAGAAATCCAGGCAGAAGCGGCATACCTTCGAAGTGTGCTTTAAAGACCGGATGAGACGCATTGTCAAGTTTTATGACAACGACTTCATCACTCTGGTTTAGCACACTGTAAAGTCCATTGGAAAGGTACGTCTGGTTCATAATGCCACTCCGTTTTGTTCTAAAACAGCAGCAATTTGACCTTCTGCGACAGTCATCTCACCATCTAAAACAGTGAAATCAACAACAAAAAAACTGTCAAGGTTGTTCACATAACTGCTCTTGACCTCAAAGCTTGTCTTATCACTTTTCTGCAGCCATTTTGACTTAATACTCACCAACATCCCCATTGCACGCGTTGGGACATTGGCCGCCTTTTTCTCTTCAGTCAGTCTCAAAAATATAGAGGTCTGCGCCCCTGCTTCAGAGAGCATGGAGAGGGTCGGTGCACTCTCAAAACGCACAAGAGTCCGAGACTCATGTTCTTCGCACACCAGTACTTTTTTCACAAAACCGACTGGATCTTTTTGCGGCAATACCTCCAACAGTTCATCAAGATCAAACATCCGTTATTCCATTCATATTAATATATTCTTGAAGTGTTTTGATCGAAGTAAATACTTTTTCAGATTCAGAGATATTAGGAAAGATGATCCCATACGCATTGTCCAAGAAGATAGTCAGCTCAATTGCGTCTACAGAGTCCAGGCCAAGACCATCATGAAAAAGGTGGTCATCATCACTGATCTCTTCTGCAAGCACACCTTCAAGGTTAAACAGCGCGATCAATTCCGTCTTTAATTTCTCAGTTGTAATCAATTATTTTCCTAGAGTTCAAGTGCAACTATACACCCGTCTTTACCGTCACAGGCATCTAAAACGTCCAACATCGCCCAAAGTGAAGGAGCAAAACCTTTGTGCTCTTTTTGATGCACTTCAACGTTAGCTTCATCACCTGTCGGTACCAATGTCAATGCGACCCCGGATTCAAGATAATCGGTGCATCTATTGACTTCATCAATATTAGGAATGTTGATCGCTTCGCAGCAGACAAGCAGTACTTCAGCATTGGTTGTCACGGCCTGAAGTGCACCTGTCTGTAAAACATTCTTCGAAGTATCATCTCCGCTGGAGATCGTCAGGATCTCCTCTTTATTGCCATGAAGCAGCGAAAAGTAAGAGGGTGCCGTATTGTATACAGAGTTTTGAAAGGCCGTCGGACTGATAGGTTCATTAGCATCGATCGCACCGACGATATCGGCAGTAGCTTGCATCTCACCGTAGGCAGAACCGTAGACAACTGCACCCTCACGAAAATCACAGGCATCTGCCAAATAGACCATGATGCGTGCAGAACGTGTCAAGCGGCGGCGTAACATCATCTTGGGGACAATTCGCTTCTCATCCAGCTCCTCACATTTAGTCTCTGCCGATACCGTCGCTGTCGCTTTGACAATAAAGTTCATTTTCATTTTACTGCTCCAAACACTACGGCCGTATTATTGCCGCCAAAGGCAAATGAGTTTGAGATCACATACCTGATCTGCTGTTCAATGGCTTCTCGCGGTAGATTCACCTGTCTGTTCTCGGCTTTGGACATCGACGTCTGTGGTGCAATACGCTGCTGCTTGATCACTTCGCATGAAATGATCGCTTCGAGCGCACCTGCAGCGCCAAGGGTATGGCCGGTTATCGCTTTGGTCGAACTCAAATAAGGGTTATGTGTAAACAGGGTCTCTACGGCTAACGCTTCAACCGCATCATTTGCTTGGGTACCCGTTCCATGCGCATTTACATAATCGATGTCCGTTGTCTTAAGCCCCGCATTCTCAACTGCTTTTTGCATACAGGCGATCGCACCACCCGCTTCCGGATCGGGATTGGTCATATGAAAAGCATCGGAACTTCCAGCACTTCCGCAAAGCTCGACACTCTCATCAGTCTGTACCTTTTGCAGCAACAGTGCTGCTATCCCTTCAGCAACATTCATCCCTACACGACCCTCTTGAAAAGGGGTACATTGTTGAGTAGAAAGCACACCGAGTGCTTGAAAACCGCACACCGTTGTATAACAGAGGGCATCAGCACCAACAACAACTACATTCTCGTACGCACCCAGATTAATGAGACGTTGTGCCAACATCAGCGCGTTAGCACTTGAGGTACACGCGGTAGAAATAGAGCGGCTGTCTTTAAAGCCGAACTCTCTGTTTAATGCATCCGATATAACCGAGATAGCGTGTTCTTTTGGATTGATATTTTTGTAGTTTTTCTCTTTGAAAAAGATCTGCTCACTTTTACCGATACCGCCGACTGATGAGCCGACAACAAGAAGTGTGTTTGAAAAATCGTCCAGATTGCTTTTTTCAAGTACAACTCGTGTCACTGACTTCAGTGAGCTGAAAAACTCATTTGGGGCAAAAGAACCTAGTCCCGCCTGATGTTCAGACATATAACTTGTGTCAATAGTGATACCACTCTGTTTTGAATAGATCGCCGCCATCAGTTCGGCTGTATTTCCAACACAACTGAGTGATTCATAGGCATTAACAAAGACACGATTTTTTTGCATTAAAAACCCCTCTATATTTTTTGTAATGTAGCACAGAGGCGCTAAAAACGAGGTAAAAGGCTGACTTTTATCACTCTGAAGTTCTCTTCATATACGTTGATAAAAAGCAGTTCGCCTTCACCCTCTTTTATGAAGCTGTTTAATGCATAAAGTGTTTCTGTCTCATAAAAACCGCAAGCCTCATTATACAAAAAGCGTTCCCGCTCTTCACCATCAATGATCTCTCTGATCATCGGCTCCGTACAGCGGAACCCAAACGCGACTTTGCAGGCCGGATCGATACTTTGAAGGTACGCTTTTACCTCCGAGAGATCCATCTTTTTCTTCGCTACATCGATAGTGGCCAACGCCCCTTCGTGTTCACGGCTTAAAAGCATCCAGTTGCTTCCTTCGCCCAGGAGACTCTCATCACTGATACCGAGCGTACGCTTGGTAAAAGTAGCCGGTTCCTGCAACTCATCTACGCCGCCGAGAAGAACCTGATCTTCTTTACCCAGCTCCAGATCATTTTGTGCCAAAAGAAGTGTTATTTCTGCCACAAATCCCAAACGCGAGACATTGAGGTTTTTGCCGTGCAGATCAAAATACTGCGCGACGTAAAAACCGGAAGTATTACTAAGTGAATTAATAAAATCTACCGGTTTTGGCGGTTGTTTATGAATATACCGTTGATCTCGCAGACGCTTAAAAACAGCCAGATTCCCTTGTCCTGAAGCCATGAACAGCGCCGTGTCTTTGTCAAGAGCCGTTTCACCGATAGCTTGATATGCACCTAGCAGCGCCAGTTGGATAAACCGATCCGTCCGTCTTATCATCGTAGGTGAAATCGTTTTCCATTGCGCTTTGACATCCAGTTCTTCGCCCTCTTTGCGGGTTACTGACCCCGTATTATGCACGTAGATCATGATGACACCTTCTCGATAACAAGGGAAGTGTTATTCCCTCCAAAACCAAAGTAATTGAGCAGGAAATGGCCCTCCGTACAACTTTTTTTCTCTATCAGCGGTGTCCATTCAAGCTCAATGTCACGGTTTTTAAAGTTTGGAGTACCGGGGAGAAAACCGGCATCAATACACTCCATCATCAACAACAGTTCACTTGAACCGCAACTGCCCAAGGTATGGCCGATGTAAGGTTTCAGTGAAAAAAAGTCCGGAGAAGTGGAAAAGACCCGTTTCATGCCGTTGATCTCAGCCAAGTCGTTTAGAGCACTTGCCGTGCCGTGTGCCTTTACCCCGCAGATCTGATCAGGCGTGATATTCGTACGTTCCAATGCAGTCTTGATCACTTGACTGATACCTTCACCATTAGGGTTGGCACCCGTAACACTGTGCGTTTCACAACTGCTGACACCTCCTAGAAAATGCCAGGGTGAAGAGACAACATCATCACGGCTCAGAAAAAGTGCACTTATCGCTTCGCCTAAAACGATCCCTGTTCTATCCCTGTCAAACGGTACTAACTTTCCTGGTGAAAGCAGCTGCATCGCCGCAAACCCCTCAAAAGAGATTGGCGCAAACATCTCAAACCCGATGACCAGGGCATAATCAATGATACCGCCTTCCAATAATGAAGCGGCGTCCAGAAGAGCATTGGCACTCGAGGTACAGGCGGTGTTGTAGGTCAATGAAAAGTCATGAAGACCAAAGTGTTTCGTCAGGTGATCGGCATAATAACCGTTTCCGATACGTTCACAAGCAACTTTGTTGAGTTGGGTGTTGTCATAATTTTTCCCCAGAGGAAGACTTAAAGAGAGGTCATTTGAGGCGCTTCCTACAAAGAGGCCGCAACGGCTCAACTCTTCCGAAGTCAAAGCGCATTTGTCAATCGCTTTTTGAACGGCATCTTCAAGATAATGAAGAGGGATAGAGAGAGCACTGTTGCGTTCGCCCTCATCAATACTGTAATAGGGAAAAGAGAGCTCTTCACCCATCAGATTCATACTTTTTTCTACGGTCTTGTAACTACCCTCAAAAAGGTGTTTTAGACGCTGCTCTTTTTCACCTAATGCGCTTAGTATTTCGCCGCCAAGTATCGTGATCATAAATGCAATCTCAATCTCTACTCTGGCTGAACGAAATCGGCCAGGTTGTTGATAGTGGTAACGACACGTCGGAAATCTTTAGAGTCGCCTAAACGGATCTTAAACTGTGTCTGCAGACCCATTGAGATCTGAAGCGCATCAAGAGAGTCTAACTCCAAGCCGCTTTTGTCTGAAAAAAGTTCAATATCATCTGCAAGTTCTTCCGGTGTAATGTCCTCTTTTTCACACTCCTCAATAATCATCGTTTTTAGACGCAGTTTCAGTGCGTCATCTTGAGAACCTATCATGCTACTCTCCTTATTTTATAGTTAAATATCCCTGCCGCAACAATAAGTGAAACCAGGCCAAAAAGCATCAGGCCGACCACTTCATACATCACATCACTAAGAGTGCCGCGGCGTAAAAAGACGTCCAGGAAACCTTCCAGTCCCCAGGACATAGGCGAGACATTGGCAAACTCTTTCATAAAGTCAGGCATCACAAACTTGGGGACCATGACCCCGCCGATGGCGCCTAAAAGAATATTGATGATCCCGCCGATGGTCGTTGCCTGCTCAACGCTGTCAACCGTAACAGCGATCAAAATCGAAAGCCCGATAGCCGAAAGACTAAGTGCCAGCGAAACTGCTATCAAGGCACTTATATCACCGCCTATTGTCAATGGTGCTGCACCAAAGAGAGGGACGACAAACATACCCACCGCTATCATCACCCATACCTGCAGTTGATTGATCAGCATATAGGGGATGATCTTTCCGCCAAAAAGTACCGGCAGCGAAACGTTCATCGTACTGAGACGCATCAAAGTGTTCTGCTTGCGCTCACTGATAAAGATCGTTGACATCGGTATGATGACAAAGAAGAGACCGAAGACGATCCATGAGGGAACACTCTGCTGTGTTGACGTGGGTTTTTCGTCTTCGTCCAGCGCCGCATAATGGATCTTCATCATGTTTTTCTCATCCAATTCAATCTTCTTGACCTCTACCTCTTCGCCCCGAATACCGCTCTGCATCTCTCTCGAAAGGTTGATGGCATCAAGACGTACCTGCATCACACTGCTTAATATCTGTGTTTTAAAGAGCATCAGATGGCTCTGTCCGATGTCTGATGCCACTTCTATCTGAAGTGCCGAACTGTTGGCATCACTTTGTGAAAACTGCGACTTAAACCCTTTTGGGATCACAACGATAAACTGAACACCCTCTTCTTTTGGCGTCGAAAAATCTTCACTGATATTATGTTCATTCATCATTTTGTTGGCACGCAGTTTTGCGATCACAGAAAAACTCTCTAAAGAGTTATCCTTGTCAACGACCGCATACTCGACGAGAGCCTTGTCTTCATTAAAGACATCTTTGAGTGCCAAAGACATGATCAGGATAAAAACTGCCGGCATGATGAAAAGGGCTGCTAGGGCATGTTTGTCACGAGAGACCAGCAAGAACTCTTTGATCAGCATCGCTTTAAACATCGGTTCGCCCTTTTGAGGTCAAATTAATAAACAGAGATTCCAGAGTCGTTGTACCGTAGCGAATGTTTTTAACAGCAACGTTCTCAGCTTCCAACAGTGCTAACGCCCTTGCAACAGTTTCACTCTCTTTACCCTCAAGCATCAATGAACTCTCGTCGACTACAGTTAAAGCGTTCATCTTGCTGCAAAACGATTCCAACGTCGCTAACGGCGTCTCATAGATCTCGATGATGAGCTGATTGGCGCTCTCGTTTGTCAGCATACTCTCAATAGAACCCTGCTTGATGATCTTTCCGGCATTGATGATTGCCACCTCGTCACAGATCTTCTCTATCTCAGGCATGTAATGCGAGGTATAGATAACCGTTTTATTCGCTTCTTTAAACGACAAAATGGTCTCCAGGATCTCGTTGCGCGACTCAGGGTCGATCCCGACAGTCGGTTCATCAAAAAAAAGTATATCCGGATCGTTAAGCAGACCGATAGCAATGTTCAGACGACGTTTCTGCCCTCCTGAAAGCGTTGATGCTCTTTGATGCAGCATAGAGCCTAAACGGTTTGTCTCAACGGCATACTCAATATTCTTTTTCAGAAGACCTTTTTCAATATTTTGGATACCGCCAAAAAAATTGAGGTTCTCAATGACCGTAAGGTTCTCATAAAAGGCAAGGGTCTGAGGAATAAGGGCGCACCGTTTTCGGATCGCTTCCAGATTTTCGTCAAGCGGGAGACCAAAAACAGTCACCTCCCCCTCATTGTACTTTGTCAAGCCGTTAAGAATCGAGATAAGCGTCGTCTTACCTGCACCGTTAGGTCCCAATAGACCAAAAATCGTTCCCGCTTTTATCTCTAAGGTCAGATGGTCAAGGGCCACCTTTTCATCATAGCGCTTGAGAAGGTTTGTGATCTTGATCATTAAAAAGCCGTCAGAAGTTTCTTATAGACCACTGCCTCTTCGTCGGCAATCAATTCAAGTTTACTGGCAATGGCATCAAAGTCAACCGTCTCACTTTTTTTTGAGCGGATGGACTTGGCGATCAATAATGCAAATTCACGCCAACTGTCACCGACTGCCGTCATCATCTCTGATGCTTCCAGCAATGTCTCGTTGGCGAGAATCTTCCCGCTCTCTTGCAAAAATGAGGCATAAATATAGCGAAAACCGGCACCCCCGGTTCCTATCTCCTCTTGCATTCTTACAATATGACCTAAAAAGAGTCGGGCATATCGACGGTCTTTAGACTCAAGTTTACGAATACTCTTAGCTAAGGTCCGAATCCCTTTCAATCCTGCTATCGGCACAGGTGTGTTCAACATCCGTTTTGCAACAGTCTTAACAGCCTTGGGCACAACACGTTCATAGTCGATCGTTTCAGGAACAAAAGTCGGATAATAGATGGCCCCTTTTGGTGCCATCACCCCTTTTGCAAAACGTGCCTTTAAAAACTCTTTTTCATTCGCTTCAACCACATCTTCGAAAACAGGATCGCTTATCTTATAGACATCATCTTGCTTCCCATAGACGAGCAGGTTGTGTCCATTGAAGTGAAAGCGCATCTCCTCAGGCAGGTACGGCAGCCAGAAGACCGATGTCTGTGCACCGACGATCTTACCCTCGGCTAACAGTTCATCCAGACGCTCTTGTCCTTTGAGTTGGTTGGAAAAGGTCTCGATCTTCATCTTCAGACCAAGGTTCTTTTGCAATCCTTTGATGATCGCTTTGGGCATCGATCGGTAGGCGATCAGCGGCATACCTGCCAGTTTTATAAAAGGCAGATAGGCAAAGTTAAGTGCACTTGAAAGGCCAAAAGCCATCGGTTCACTTAACAAAAGCCCGTGATGAGACAACATCGTCGACATAACACCGCTTTCACAATGACCGGCGTGTTTATGCGTAAACTCTTTAGATGGAACAGACAATTAGGACTCTCTTTTCGGCAGTTGTTTTAACATCTCGATGGTGACACCCATCACATCCGCATAACGTGCTAATATCTTGTCAGAAAGCTTGGCAAAAACAGCAGGTTTGAAGTGACGTTTGATGCGCCACTGAAAGAGGCCCGTTGCTTGTGACAGAGAGAGCAGGTCAAGGCGTTTGCTGTACATATGAAACTCTAAAGGCGAGATCACACCATCCACACACGCCTCATAGGCTTCCTCAGCCAATCTTTCCAGCTCGACAACGGCCTGCATTGTCGCCTCTTCTTCAACATCCCATCCACTTGACGCCACAACACCATACTCGCCATCTTGACTGGTTGCATAGAGAGCCCGTTTTTGGCCGTTGTAGATAGTGCTGTTATCCTGCGGGACGCTATTGATCTCCATTAAACAACCTCTAACTGCATAAAGGCTGTTGAGAATCGACCGCTTTCGGGAATATAACAGAGCAGTTTTTCACCTGCATTTAATCTACCCGAATGGAAAAGCTCTTCTAACATAACATAGATCGATGCAGAGCCTGTGTTGCCTTTGGTAGGAAGATTGGTAAACCACTTTTCCTGTCTTATATCGCAATCGGCTTTTTTCATCCCCTCATAGACTTTATCCCGGAAATACCCTGATGAATAGTGTGGCAGGAAGTAGTTTATAGAGTCAGGGGCAAGCGTGCCTTTTTCGATCAACTCCTGCAGCGGTTTGGTCACCGTATATTCGATAATATTGGCATTCAGGAGTTTGACGTCTTGCTTGACAGAGAAGATGGACTGTTTCAACCACTCTTGCTGAGGGTATTCACGCCATCCTTTTAGAGAGCCGTCTTCCTGTTTTTCACATCCGGCATACATACAGGCGTCCAGTTCGTTAGCATAGGATTTTTGTACGATCCAATCAATTTTAAGTGAGATCCCCTCTTTGTTGGGTTCGGCACTCATCAAGGCCGCACCTGCGCCATCACTTAACATCCAACGCAGAAAATCTTTCTCAAAAGCGATCTCAGGCTGGCGTTCAAGTTTCTCAACACGGGCATCAACCTCTTCTTCAAAGTTTTGTGCGCGCATCACGGAGGAAGCATTTTCAGAGCCTGTAGCCACCGCATTACTGCTTTGACCACTAAGGATAGACATATACCCATATTTTAAAGACATCGTTCCTGAGAGGCAGATCCCTGATGTAGCGATCACTTCACAACTTGGAATCCCCAATTCACCATGCACCATCAAGGCATGGTTTGGCAACAGTTGGTCAGGCAGTGTTGTACCGCAGGCAAGCACCTCGATCGTATTGATATCAAAAGTATCTGTATTAAGTTTGCGAATAGCTTCTGCCGCTATCTGCGCATTAGTATGCGTGGTCGCACCTGTATCTTTATCAATAGCGTAATATCGTGATTTGATCTGATTTGAACGCAAGATCATCTTTTTAGCCCGAGACGGCCGCGGACCGACTTGTCCTAAGACTGCTTCGATCTCACTGTTCTCTACCGCTTCGTTTGGCAAAAATGCCTGAATATCATTGATGTATACTTGTTTGTTCACTGCTTACCGTCCTGAAGGTTCTTCATAAAATTTCACACTTTTCTCTATTGCTTCTTTTCGAAATGGATAGATCAATCGTCTGACTAGAATGTTCAATGGTACGATTGTCAACACCAGGGTCGCTAAAAAAACAGCATATATTGTGATGACGATCTTTCGCGCGAATGAACCCGGTGCTCCCGCTTTTTGGATCAATTTTCCCCAGATCATAAATGAACGTGTCGCGATCTTCTCCGTAGCGACCAGTTTACCGTTGACTGTCACCGCGCCCATATGTTTCAGCAGAGGCTGCTTGCTCTTCTCTTCACCCTTTATAAGCCCATCAAGAAGACGCTCACCGAAACGTGAGCTCTCTTTGATATCCTTATCTGAAACACCGGCCGCAGGAAAGCCCCAAAATGGATCTTTCTTCCCTGTTAGTAGCCATCTCGGCGTCGTGACAAAAGCGTAGAGTGAACCCCCTTGGTCCGTCAATACAACATTATCAATCAGAGTTGCACCCACATCGCTAAGAAGTCTCTTCATCTTCTCTTGCGCCATCACCCACATGTCTCTGCAGGCGATCATCGTCACAACCGGTTTGTCTTTAAAAAGACGTTTTGCCTGTTCACTCTGCATAAAGCCGGTGACAGGAATCGATGGAGAGAGGAACCAGATGGTATACCCAAGAATGATCAGGTCATAATCATCTGCCAGATCTTCCAGCGGTTCGACCTCGCATCCGTTCATATAGATCGCTTCCGGAAAAGCGTCGAAAAACGGGTACAACGGCCATGGATACGGGTATTATGCAACAGGTTTTATCTTTCGATAATCAAGCGTCACTTCACTATTTTCTCTAAGCGGTTGCGTTGCCGAATCCACCATCTTCTTCAATTGCCCGCTCTGCGAATAGTAAAGGACTAAAACTCTTTTCATAGCTACCCAAAAATAAATTAAATTTAGAACCGATATTTTAACCTATCTACCCATAAAAAATAATAAGTAGTGTTCTATTGCGATAGAGGCTCTTTTCAGTGTTTTCAGAGGGCAACTCCAATATAATGTTTACTGTTAATATGCATAAAGGACATCCATGCTTGATACTGATAAACTCAGCTCACTAGACGCTTTGATGGAAGCACAAAAAATCGCACATGCTCCCATAATTTTCCAAGTTGCCAATCTTCTCCGTGAATGGGGCATTCTCAAACTACTCCATGAGAACAAAAAAACAGGCATGAGCGTAGAAGAGCTCATAACTGCTACTGGCATCAGTGAGTATGGTATCACAGTCCTCTGCGAGTCCGGTTTCAGTATGGGCGCGATGAAACTTGAGCAGAAACGTTATCACATAACGCGAATCGGTTTTTTTCTTGCCTATGATGAGATGACAAATGCCAACTTCAACTACTCTCAGGATGTCAACTATATGGGTATAACTGAGTTAGGAGACTCTATCAAAGAGGGACGTCCTGCGGGCTTGCAGAAGTTTTTTAACAAAGATTGGGAGACGATCTATCCTTACCTGACAGAACTGCCGGAAAAGACAAAAGAGAGCTGGTTCGGTTATGACCACTTTTACTCCGACTCAGCCTTTAAGACATTGGTCGACCTGATGGCAGAGCGTAAACCGAAGAAGATCCTCGATATTGGGGGGAATACCGGTAAGTGGGCTATTGCCATCACCTCCGCGTCACCTGAAACAAGCGTTACGATCTGTGATCATCCACTGCAGATCCAGACCGCCTTCCAAAATGCTGAAGAGGCAGGTGTTAAAGAGAGGGTTCACGGTGAGGTTATGGACCTTCTTGACCACTCAAAACCTTTTCCTAAAGGTTTTGATGTCGTCTGGATGAGTCAATTTTTAGACTGTTTTCCGCCCGAAGATATCATCGCGATCTTGCAGCGGGCTAAAGAGGCCTTGAGCGTAGATGGACGCATCCATATCATCGAACCGTATTGGGACCGCCAACAACATGAGATCGGCGCCTATATCCTTATAAACTGTTCTCCGTACTTTACGGCTTTGGCCAACGGTACGAGCAAGATGTACAGCGCAGAAGATATGCATAAATATATTGAAGCTGCCGGATTAGAAGTTGATGAAGAGATCGATAGATTAGGGTTTGGCCATACAATGACCTCATGTAAGAAAAAAGAGTAAAGAGAACATCTCTTTATTACGCCAAAGGAAGTAATTCCTTTGACTGCAATAACTTTGTATTCTCTTGTAGAAAAGATTATGTGCAGTTAAAGCGGACTTTTCGAATTTGAAAACGCTATAGATTATGCATTTTTCTGCTCATTGATATAGTTACATAGAGACGTTACTGTTGCAAAAATCGTCTCTGCGTCTGCGATATTTGTCACCTTAACACCGAACTCTTTTTCAACGACCAATGTTAATTCAATAGCGTCAACAGAATCAAGACCCAAACCATCATCACCAAAGAGTGGATCGGTGTCACTGATCTCGCTTGCATCAATATCTTCAAGGTTTAAACCTTCAATGATCTTCTCTTTTAAAATCTCTGTTGTTACCATATTTCACCCTATTATTTTTAATTGATATAGTTTACCACAGCCTCATTTAAGGGTAGCTCTTATCTGATGCTAAAACTTCGGCTAATACATTTTCCAGGCAACTTGCGAGACCTCTTCATCCCGGTTCGCATAAAACAACTTTAAAAAGTACTCCCTGTAGACCTCGATCGCACCTAATGACTTCAGATGTTCAGTGGGGACTTGTGCGTCGATAAAGGTATACCCCCACTCTCTTAGCTTCTCTACCAAAACAGCAAAAGCGACTTTTGAGGCATCATTTTTTGTTGCAAACATCGACTCACCGCAAAAGACTCTTCCCACGCCGATACCATACAGTCCGCCAACCAATTCACCCTCATAATAGGCTTCGACAGAGTGGGCTCTGCCCAAAGAGTGCAGAACTGTCATTGCTTCTATAAGCTCTGGCTGCAGCCATGTGCCCTCTTGCCCCGGCCGATGGACAGTCGAACACTTTTTAAGAACCTCGGCAAATGCCGTATCAAAACGCACTTCAAAATGTTTCATCCGTTTTTGGAGTGATTTGCGAAGTTTAAAATCATCAAGATGTAAGATCAGACGAGGGTCCGGTGACCACCAGAGAATGGGGTCACCTTTGGCATACCAGGGGAAGATCCCTTCACGATAGGCCAGGTAAAGTCTTGACGGGCTCAGGTCACCGCCAAATGCCACGATCCCATCCTCGTTCGCTTCATCTGGATGAGGAAACTTCAGTTGATAATCGAGCTGTCTAATCATTCACTAAAGTTTAAGGTGAGGGTGTCATCATAATCGACCTTCACTTTACCGCCATGTTTGAGCGAACCAAATAACATCTCATCCGTAAGCTTGTCTTTGATCTTCTCTTGGATGACACGACCGAGAGGACGGGCACCCATAGCAATATCATACCCCATCTCAGCCAGGTAGCCGCGGGCTCTCTCACTGATCTCTACTACCACTTTTTTCTTAGAAAGCTGCTCGTTAAGTTCCCCGATAAACTTGTCAACGATACTTTCGACCACATTGATCCCCAGCGGCACGAACTCAATAACGGCATCCAGTCTGTTTCTAAATTCCGGTGTAAAAAAAGCTTTAAGCTCTTCACCTCGGGAGAGTGACTGATTGGCATTGAAACCCATAACACTTGCGGCCTGAGCACCAACATTAGAGGTCATGATCAAGACCACATTTTTAAAATTGGCCTTGTACCCATTGTTGTCCGTCAGCGTAGCACTATCCATCACCTGCAGCAAGATATTTACAAGGTCAGGATGTGCTTTTTCAATCTCGTCAAGAAGTAAAACAGTATACGGATGTTTACGAATGACCTCTGTCAGCAAACCGCCTTGTTCAAAGCCGACATAACCTGGAGGTGCGCCGACGAGGCGGGAGAGGGCATGTTTCTCCATATATTCACTCATATCAAAGCGTTCGAAATGGATTCCCATCTCATCTGCAAGAGACTTGGCAAGTTCTGTTTTACCCACACCGGTAGGTCCTGTAAAGAGAAATGAACCTATCGGTTTATCACTGGCATTCATTCCGGCACGCGAGCGTTTGATCGCCTGTGCGACTTTTTCAACCGCTGCATCTTGTCCAATGACACGTTTTTTCAGATCCGCTTCCAGACTCTCGAGTCTGGTCGTATCATCTTCTGTCATACGGGATGTCGGTATGCCCGTGATCTTGGAGATCACTTTCTCAATATCGTGAGGTGTCACGGTGCTTCGTTTTTTCTTCTGCAGATGGAACGACGCACCGGCTTCATCGATAAGGTCTATAGCAACATCCGGTAAAAATCGATCGGTAATATACTTTTTAGAAAGGTCAACTGCCGCTTGAAGCGCTTTGTCCGTGTACTTGATGCCATGATGTTCTTCATATTTTGATCGCAGACCTTTCAGAATAAGGAAACTGTCCTTAAGAGAAGGCTCGTCCACATCGATACGGGCAAAACGACGGCTCAATGCCTTGTCTTTTTCAAAGGCATTTCGATGCTCGGCAAAAGTCGTTGCCCCCATACATTTGAGTTCGCCGGAGGCAAGTGCAGGTTTAAGCTGATTCGAGGCGTCCATACTGCCCCCACTGACCGCACCTGCACCCACAAGCGTATGAATCTCATAAATAAACAAAATTGCATTTTCAGTCATTTTAAGCTCATCGATCACGCCCTTAAGACGCTTCTCGAAGTCACCACGATATTTTGTTCCGGCAAGCATGGCAGAGAGATCAAGTGCGAAGACCGGTGCAGCATGAATGATCTCGGGCACATTATCTTCACTGATACGCAGTGCCAGACCTTCAGCAATTGCAGTCTTGCCGACACCCGGCTCACCGACAAGCAGCGGATTGTTTTTCTTGCGGCGACAGAGTGTCTGAACAACACGTTCGATCTCATCTTCGCGGCCGATAACCGGATCGATCTTGCCCTGCTTAGCCTTTTCGACCAAATTAATCGTATATTTGTCGAGATAGCTTTCGTTCTCATCACCGGTTGCTGTAACCGTATCAACATTTTGATGTGAGATCACCTCCAGAATATCCACACGTGAAATCGCCTGATCGTTCAAAAGCGCAAGGGCATAAGTGTGTTCTTCTTCGAACACCGCGGCCATCAGATCACCTACATCAGCCTGCTCTTTTTGCGCACTTTGAATATGCTTTATCATCGTATCGATCATACGCGAAAGCGCAACTGTCTCAAAAGGCTCTTGATTCACATCCTCAGGCAACGCTTGCATTGTCTCACTCAGATAAGTGGCTGCAGCTTCTCGCATACTCTCGACATCACCACCGCACTCTTTAATGATGGCAATACCCTCTTTGGAGCCCAACAGTGCAAAAAACACATGTTCGATTGTCAGATATTCATGGCGCTGGTCTTTTGCATAAATAAGCGCTTTTTGGAAAATACTGTTTAGTTCTGCACTGATCATCTTACGCTTCCTCCATTGTTGCTTTAAGTGGAAAGCCCTGTTCACGGGCAAGTTTGCTTACCTGCATCACCTTGGTCTCTGCGACCTCATACGTAAAGACACCGCAGACACCGCGATCTTTTTTATGGACATCAAGCATGATCTGCTCTGCTTCTTGATAGTTTTTATGAAAGATGTTCATCAACACATCGATCACAAAATCCATCGAGGTATAGTCATCATTAAGTAGATAGACAAGGTATTGCTTGGGCTCTCTCACAGAGAGTTCTCCCTCTAATTCATGTTTAGTACTCAAAAAAAATCCTATTTTATAGATATAGAGAATGTATCAATGTTTCGGTGTACTTTTGCTTAAAAGTCCGAGTTAGCTTTGTTTTATGAGGATTAATAAGCAACTGTTTACTTCTATATGATCAAATTGACAACATTACTTTTATCACACCTTTACGCATCATAATGTATGCATTTTTTGATCTTGTCAACATTCTTGGTTAAATCGATCTAAACAGCACTATTAAATCCTCTTCAAATATCTATTAAGGGCACTTCTACAAACCCTAGTTGACTTCAGCGATAGAGAGAGGTTCACAATCAAGGCGATCCTTTGAAGCCATAGCTAAGGCGAAAAGGGGCAACACAGAGTGTGGATTTCTCTCTATCGCCCTACGGGAGGGATAAAGAGAGCGATCTTGCACAGAATTTTCTATCCTCATAGCTACGGCTATGACTCAAGAAAAGTTCTGCACAAAGTCATCTCTCTTTCTTCTCTCTGAAGCCTGCTAAGGTTTGTAGAAGTGCCCTTTAGAGATAATCTCAAAAAAGTCTGGGCATTGAAGCATGAAAAAAATTATAGTCATCGGAGGCGGCTACGGCGGTCTTCGTGCAGTTGAGAATCTAGCCGGTATTGACGGCCTCCATATTACCCTGATCGACAAACATCCCTACCACTACCTACAAACAGAAGCGTACGGCTATATTGCCGGACGTTTTGACCTGCCTGACATCGCTGTTGATCTTAAAAACTGGTGTTTTGGTTTTAAAAAATGGGTGGAATTTCTCCATGACGAAGTCACATACGTTGATTTTAAGGACCAGACCGTTCAGCTTTCAGACAAAAAACTTCATTACGATTATCTCATTATGGCGATTGGAGCTGAGACCAACTTTTTCTCCTTTATTGAAGGGCTGAGAGAAAACAGCTTTGGCGTCAAAAAGCTACAGCGCGCCTTTAACTTTAGAACTGCCTTTGAAAGGCTCCTTTATAACAAGATGGAGAGTCCGTTAGACTCTGACAAAGGGGTACTTAATATTGCTATTGGCGGAGCCGGATTAAGCGGTGTTGAAATTGCTGCTGAGATGGCTGACGTTATCAAAAAGCATACCAAGAGCATCGGTGAGTCGACGCAAGAGATCAAGATCTACCTCATCGATGCCAGCAGTACCATCTTGCCGGGCATGAGTGACTACATCATTAAAAATACGCACCAGAGACTGGAGGAACTTGGCATCAATATTATGACCGACTCATTTATTGAGCGTGTCAACAGCACTAACATCTGTTTTAAAGATGGCCGACAACTCGACTTTTTCTTTATGATCTTTACGGGAGGGATCAAAGTACCGTCGTTCAAGCTTTCACGAGAAGTAGAGAGAAACCGTATAAACCAGTTTATTGTCAATGAGTACCTGCGTATTCCAGAGGCGTCCAATGTATTTGCCATCGGTGACTGTGTTGAGATCCACGATGCCAAAGGCGAAATCTTACCGCCGACCGCACAGACGGCAGAACGCAGCGCCGAATATGTGGCAAAAAACATCAAGCACTCTTTAGTACACCAAAAAGTTAAACCTTTTGACGCTTCCATCGATGGTGTTTTTGTAGCGCTCGGCGGGAAATATGCGGTAGGCGAGATGTTCAAGGTCATCAAGGTAAAAGGGTACAGCGCCTACTTGCTCAAGAAACTGATCACCTACACCTACTACATAGGTCTAAAACTGCGTGTCAATACCGGCTTTAAAAAACGGACTGAGACACTGGACAAATAAGAGCCGAGCGCTTGCTAAAGATCTAGCTGGCAGCCTGAATGAAGTCTTCGATGATGTCGTCCGGGTTTTCAAGCCCGATAGAGATACGGATCAGTCCGTCCGTGATACCAAGGAATTTACGTGTCTCTTCATCAAAGTCGCTGTAAATAGTTGACGCCATATGCAGTGCCAAGGTGCGGCTGTCGCCAATGTTAGCCGTGATCGTCGCCAGTTTACTGCGGCGTAAAAACGCATAGGCAGCTTCTTGTGTGCCCATGTCTATTGTCATCAATGTACCGCACCCTTTGGAAAACTGTGCCAGATAACGCGCATGTTGTTCATGCCCTTCAATAGAAGGGTGATTGACTTTGATACCTTTTAGGTGCAGTGCCCGCGCGATCTTTTCTACGCTGCTGACGATACGGTCCATTCTAAGCGGCAGTGTCTCCAGACCAAGCAGCGTCAAATACGACGAAAATGCGGATGCACTCATACCGAAGTCCCGCATTGCCCGTTTTTTAGCATTCGCGATCAGTGCCATCTTGCCCATCTTTTTAATGAACTTATGGACCTCTTCGTAGCGTGCTGTTTTAAACTTGTCATCACCTTCATTGATCGCACGGAAAACGGCTGCTCCTCCAAGTGCCGAAGCATTTCCGCTGATGATCTTTGTTGTTGAATAGACGACGATGTCAGCACCGAGTTCAAGCGGTGAAACACTCATCGGAGTGATGGTGTTGTCTACGATAAGAACGACACCATTGCGGCTGGCAATGTCTGCGATAGTTCGGAGGTCAGGCAGACGCATGTTCGGATTGCCGACTGACTCTAAGAAGATGATCTTGGTACTCTCATCGATAGCATCTTCGATCTTCTCAAACTCATCTACATCAAAAAACTGTGTCGTGATACCAAACCGTGTCAGTGTTTCAGAAAAGTATGAGTATGTACCGCCAAAAAGACCGCCGATACTGATTATGTTGTCACCGCTTTTTAACAGTGACATCGTTGCAAGCGCAGTTGCCGCCATGCCTGAACTGGTCACAATAGCACCTATCCCGCCATCCATTGTTGCCAAGATGCCTTCTAATTTGGCATTAGTCGGGTTTCCCATACGCGCATAAAGCGGCTTTTTGATGCTGCCGTCAAAGATCCCTTCTGCTGTCTCTGGGCTTCCGTAACCGAAGGCAGCGGACTGTGTGACAGCAGGGCTGACAGCGCCCTCTTTTGAGCCCACATTTTGGACAAAATAGGTCGAAAATTCTTCAAAATTGTTCATTAGATAACCTTAACCAGCGTGTTGTTGATATACTTATGCATATCTATTCAAAGCAATCCTGCTGTAAAATAGTGCGAAATTATAACCAAAAAGAGCAGATAGTGGCCAAACGAATCTTTATTACCGCGACAAACACCGATATAGGCAAAACTTATGTCACTACACACCTGCTCAAACACTATGCCGCTCTTGGCTTTAAAGTCGGTGTTATCAAACCGATCGAGACAGGGGTCGAAGATACGCCTATCGATGGGTCACTGTTGCTCTCTCTAGTACAATCTTTAAATCCTGCGATGACAAAACTGGATCTCAAGGACATAGTGCCCATTCAATTTGAACTTCCGGCAGCGCCGTACTGCGCCAATGGCGCCAAACCAATTGACCTTTCTATTGTTGATGAAGCGATCAAAAAGATAGAACCGTTATGCGACATCCTGATCATTGAAGGTGCCGGGGGTCTCTATGTTCCTCTTGATAAAGAGACAATGATGATTGACCTCATAAAACGTTTTGCAGCAAAAGCCCTATTGGTGTCACATTGCAGACTGGGGTGTATAAATGACACCCTGCTCTCTATTAAAGCCTTACAAGAGATGAATGTAAACTTTATCTGGACACTAAATTGCCATGCAGACGATCTAAATTTCCATCAGGTCTCAGAACCCTACTTTAAAGACAACTTTCCGGATTTTACTGTTTTTAAAGATGATATTGCCCACATTGCCAAAACACTTTTGCTATAATCACAGTACTAAATTCAAAGGAGAGAGAATGCGCCACCTTTTACGAACGGATGACTTCAGCATACAAGAGATCGAAGAGCTTCTGCGTGATGCAGAGACGTTTTCAAAAGGCGGGTTTCATCGTATTTTACAGGACAAGATCATTATCACTCTCTTCTTCGAAAACTCGACCCGTACAAAAAGCTCTTTTGAGATCGCGGCCAAACGTCTTGGCGCCGAGATCGTACATCTTGATGTGACAAAAAGCTCTACCAAAAAGGGAGAGACACTCGTTGATACTGCGACCAACCTTGATGCCATGGGTCCGCATGCCATCATCGTTCGCCACTCCGACGCCGGTGTTCCTAAGTTACTCTCCAACCATACCAAGGCATCGATCATCAATGCCGGTGACGGGGCACATGCCCACCCGACGCAAGCCCTGCTTGACCTTTATACCCTCAAACAGCATTTCGGTGAGCTAAAAGGTAAACGTATTGCTATTGTCGGCGATATAAAAAACTCACGTGTTGCCAACTCTAACATTGAGCTGCTGACACGCTTCGGTCTTAAGGTCACGCTTGTCGCACCGCCTCAATTCATGCCGGCAACGGACCTGCCAACGACCTACCATCTAAAAGAGATCATCGATGATGTGGACATTATCATGAGCCTGCGTACCCAGACAGAACGTCATTCGCAGCAGTCGTATGCTTCGCTTAAAGACTATGCAAGTGACTTTTGTATTACTAAAGAACTGGTTGGAGAGAGAGACCTTATTATCTTACATCCAGGGCCGGTGCACCGTAACATAGACATTGACGATGCCCTCCTGGCAGACGATCGTTGTAAGGTGCTGCAACAGGTCTCTAACGGGGTCTCCATGCGTATGGCCGTTCTTAAAAAACTGATAGATGTACGATAAAATATCCCATCTTGCCGCTAACGGCATCCCCTTTCTTCTTATCAGTGATTTCAAAGCTGAGAAAATCCTTGTCTATACTTATGATGAACTGGTAAAAGAAGATATAGAATTCAATTTCACACCTACCGCTCGGTTAGAACCGACACCTCTCATTAAAAAGCCTATTGATTTCAGACAATACAAAATTGGTTTCGACAAGATCATAGAGCATATTAAAGCAGGAGAGACCTATCTGCTTAACTACACCTGTTCGACACCCGTTGAGACCCCGCTCACAATCAAAGAGATCTACCACAGGGCACATGCAAAATTCAAACTCCGATTTAAAGATGAGTTTGTCTGTTTCTCGCCGGAACGTTTTATAAAAATAGAAGGTGAGACCATCTCAACCTATCCGATGAAAGGGACAATAGATGCCGCACTCCCTAATGCTAAAGAGCGTATCTTACATAATGAAAAAGAGATGGCCGAGCATATAATGGTCGTTGATCTGCTGCGTAATGACCTCGGGATCGTCGCGAGCAACATCAAGGTGGAAAGCTTTCGCTATATCGATCATCTCTACACAGGCGACAAAGAGCTTCTGCAAGTCAGTTCAAAAATAACCGGGCGACTTCCCATTGGTTGGCAGAAAAACTTTGGTACTATCATCGCATCGCTCCTGCCCGCAGGAAGTATCAGCGGTACACCGAAAAAAAGTACGGTTGAAATTATCGAAGAAGTTGAAGAGCATAAGCGTGGTTTTTTTACTGGTATCTTCGGTTATTTTGATGGCAAGGATTTTGACATTGCCGTCATGATCCGTTTTATTGAAAAAAGAGGAGAACAACTCATCTATAAAAGTGGCGGCGGTATCACACTTGAAAGTTCTGCAATAGAGGAGTATCAGGAGATGTTACACAAGATCTATATTCCCTAATAAAACTAAAATAACACAACTTTAAAGAATTTAACACATATTACACTAGAATAGTGTTGAAATTATTATACCGTCTAAATCAACGATGTAATGTGCGCAATATTTTTCAATCAGCCTAAAAGAGAGATAGTGACCAGAATTAAAAATAGATTTTTACGATGTATCAACAGCGGTATTAACTTTTCGGACAACCAACTTGACCTCAAGATACGTTATAACATCATCAATATTACTATCTTACTGGCGAACATAGGACTGATATTCGGTACAGTACTCAATTTTTTGAAAGACGATAAGATCGGTTCGGCTGTTGATATCTCTGCCATAGTGATATTGCTGGTGACTGCCTATTTTCTACGGATAAAAAAAGAGCATTTTGAATTTATCTCAACTATTTTTGCAATTGAGTTCCTTCTTCTGTTTAACCTTCTTATCGTGATCTCCGAACCATCCGACCTAAAACATATTTGGCTACTTACTTACCCGGCACTGATCTTTTTCTACAAAGGGGGACGTTCATGGCTAGTTTGGATAGCATTATTACTAATTACCCTCTTTGCCATCAAACTACAGCCCTTTTATCCTATTCAATACTCGCTTAGGGACATTATCTATCTTTCTGTTGCATTGAGTATCATGACCGTTGTCGTCTATGTTTACAAGAGCCGAATCGATTGGGGTAATCAGACTATCACCGAACAGAAAGATCAGATCGAAGAATTTGCAAGAGAGCTTGAATACAAGGTACAGGAAAAGACCAAAGAGCTTCAACAGCTTAATGCCGAACTGGAACTCAAGGTGCAAGAGAAGGCCAAAGAGCTCGTTAAAAAAGATGAAATGATCTTTGCTCAGTCCAGACAAGCGGCCATGAGAGAGATGATCAGTATGATCGCACATCAATGGCGCCAACCGCTCTCCACTATTACGCTTCAGATCTCCAACCTTAAGATCAACTCCCTGTTGGGACATTCATCAATCGAAAAAACAAATGATGCGCTGGAACACATCTCGGAAACCATCATCTACCTCTCTGAGACCATTGACGACTTTCAGACTTTCTTTCATCCTCATAAAGAGAAAGAGTCTACTGATATATGTGACCTGATAGGCCGTGCAATCAACTTTACAGAACCGCGTCTGAACGTCACCGATATAAAAGTGGATTACAACTGTCATCAGAAGATCGAGACAATGATTCATTGCAATGAATTTGCACAAGTTGTTATCAACATCATCAATAATGCCATAGATGTCTTACTCGATCGAAATATCAAAGCGCCCTATATTGCCATTGATCACATGATCGTTGATCAGTATATAGAGATACACATCAGTGATAACGGCGGCGGTATTAAAGATGATATCATTAACAGTATCTTCGAACCTTACTTCAGTACCAAGGGTAAAAATGGTACAGGACTGGGTCTGTACATGAGTAAGATGATCATTGAGAAAGAGTTGGAGGGAAGTCTACGGTTCAAAAACACGGATAAAGGTGCTGAATTTATTATCAAGATTCCGCTTAATACGGATATTTCATCAAAAGAAAATAGTGAAAGTTAAGCGCCTTTGTCCAATTGTTTTTTGAGAAAGTGATTCACATTTTCACAAAAGGTAGCAAAAGAAGGGAGGTTTAAAATGGCTTCCCGCTGTTTTTCACCCCACATCGGTTCAGGGAAAAAGCTGTCTTCTTCAAAGCGTGCCATGATATGCCAATGCACTAAAGGAACATAGTTTCCAAATGATGCGATATTGATTTTAGCAGGTTTATAGTAAGAGAGCATCTCTTTTTCAATGACGTCCAGTGCTTCAAATATCGCACTCTTTTCCTCAACTGTACACTCACTGAACTCTTTGTGCGCAACTTGTGTAAAGACCTTTAACCAAGGGATCTCACTCTTTTCGATCTCAACACGAATAAGCTTGTTACTGTACACCTTAATGGCCCTTGTCACGTTTACGACGATGCTTATGTCGACGTGTTTTTGCCCCTACACGCCTATCTGATCGCTCATGCCGCCTATCAGCTAATTTACTTTCATGTTGCAACTGGTTTGCCATTCTGCGCCCCAGAGTAACGCGGCGGTCTTTCAAACCGGCACGCCTCTTGGCTTTTCGTCTGTCATTCTTACCGCTGTAAGGATTACGAAACTTTAACCAAAGAAAGATGATGACTAGCGCACCAAAAAGATATCCAAATGTCTGCTTATCAAGTTCCACAAAAAAACCTTATACAAAATATACTTGTTATTATTCTATTCTAACTGAATTAAAATAAAAATAGTGTCAAACAGGCTCGCCTGTCTGTCTCAAAAGGAGCTTGTAATTATTTAGTGAGTGGGGAAAAAGGTATTAGCGCCGAGCCCCAGGTAAGGCCACCGCCGAAAGCGTCAAGTAGCATCATCTCGCCTGCTTTTAATCCGCCCTCTTCATAAAGATCATTGATTGCCATCGGGATAGATGCGCCCGATGTATTACCGTATTTATGAACAGTCAGAACAATTTGTTCATCTTTCATCTTAAGGGCATCCCCGACCGCTTTAATAATACGGTAGTTAGCTTGATGCGGTACAAAGTGCGCGATATCACTGGGTACAAGATTATTATCTGCCAATATCTTTACAACATCTTTGGTCAAGGTACGCACCGCAATTTTAAAGGTCTCGTTTCCCTTCATCTGAATAAAAGAGGCTTCTGACTTAAGCTCGTTTTTGTGAGGGTTACCCGTACCACCATCCGGTGTCATCAAAAAATCACCCAAACTGCCATCAGCAGCGGTATGAAGATCAAGTATCGCTTCATCTTTGTTCTCTGTCGCAGAGATCACTGCTGCTCCAGCACCATCACCAAAAAGGATACAGGTACCGCGATCAGTATAATCTGTAATTGCAGACATCTTTTCAGCACCGATGATAAGTACATTTTTTTTCATGCCAGATTCAATAAATGCTTTAGCAATACTCAAAACATAGATAAACCCGGTACAGGCTGCTGAGATATCAAAAGCAGAGACTTGGTCAAGGCCCATCTTATGGGCAACGACTGTTGCAGTCGATGGCATGTTGAAGTAGTCAGGAGAGATCGTTGCGACAATAATCATGTCGATATCGCTCTTTTTCAACCCCGAACGTGCTATAGCTTTTTCAGCTGCTTTAACTGCCATGTCTGAAGTGGTTTCATTTTTAGCCGCTATACGGCGTTCTTTGATACCTGTTCGCTTAGTGATCCACTCATCAGTGGTATCAACCATTTTAGTCAGGTCTGCATTCGTAAGTATTTTTTCAGGTACATAAGCACCAATAGAGCGGAAAGCAGCGTACATTATTTTCCTTCTGCCAGTTCAGTTAATGAACGTTCAATATGGTCGTTAACACCTGTATCCACGTAACGGATCGCTTGAAAGATAGCATTTTTGATCGCTTTAGGATTGCTTTTACCATGACCAACGATCGCGCAACCTCTAATACCGATAAGTGGTGCCCCACCCTCTTCAGCATAGTCGATCTCTTTTTTCAAAAGCTTAAATACCTTACGCATCAAAAGAGCACCCGTGATCGCAATAGGTGATTTACGGATGTAGTCTTTAATAAAGAACGAAATGGTCGAAGCAACACCTTCAGCCGTTTTAAGGACAAGATTACCGATGAAACCATCACATACGACAACATCACATGCACCATTAAAAATATCGCTGCCTTCAACATTACCGATAAAACCTTCATAACCTTGAAGCTTTTTATAGGCTGCTTTTGTGACTTCATTACCTTTTGAAGCTTCCTCACCATTAGCAAGAAGACCAATACGAGGGGCTTTAACACCCATCATATCATGTGCATAATATTTGCCCATCACAGCAAATTCAACAAGGTTATCCGGACTACAATCAACATTAGCGCCTACGTCCAACAATACTGTTCTCGTCTTGCCTTTACTTGGCATCATTGTGACCAATGCCGGACGTGACACGTGTTTTAAGCGTCCAAGACGGAGTGTAGCTAATGTCATAGTCGCACCGCTGTGCCCTGCGGACACAACACCATCAGCTTCGCCATTTTTCACAAGTTCTACCGCTTTATAAATAGAGCTCTCTTTTCGCTTTAGCGCATCTGTAGCTGCATCAGACATAGAAATCACATCATCTGCATCAACAATAGAAATCTTATTTTTATAACCCTTAGGTAACAAAGACAAAATCTCGTCTCGTTTGCCAACTAATATTGGTTCGAACTTACGTTCTTTTAGTGCTAATAAACAACCCTTAACAATTGGTTCGGGACCGAAGTCCCCACCCATTGCGTCAATCGCAATTTTAATCATTAATTATTTATACTCGCCAGTAGTAGGGTTAATGTGGTGTGGTAACTTATACGTTCCATCTTTATCTTTAACCGGGCGCGCTAGTGTAATCTTGTAGTGTGTTCTGCGTTTTGCTGAACGTGAGTGTGATACTCGTCTCTTAGGTACTGCCATGTTTAATTCCTTTCTTGTTTTTTACAGTTGTCACAACTGTGATAATCATTTCTGATCAATTCGATCTCAGAGTGTAGTAACTCGTCAAGATCTAATGTCTCTTGTATCTCTACGACGTCAAAGTTCTCGTTAAAGCCCTTATAAACACCATTGGAAATAAGTAGCTCTATTTTTTCGTTTAACATTGTAGCGAAATCTTCTGCACAAATGTCACATGTGAGTGTTATCTCACCTGACAACTGTCCTTGAAGTAGAGCCAGGTTACGTTCTTGAAATACAACGTCACCTTTTAGTACAACACCATCAGCACTTATCTTAAACTCTGTTGGTACTTTTGTAATACGTCTAAACGGAATGTTCATCAGTAATTACGCGATTTCTCTTTCAGCAAAAAAGAAAGCGATCTCTACAGCTGCATTTTCTACAGAATCACTACCGTGAACTGCATTTGCATCAATGCTCTCAGCGAAATCGGCACGGATTGTACCAGCCTCAGCTTCAGCAGGATTCGTTGCGCCCATAAGATCACGGTTCTTCTTCATTGCTTCGTCACCTTCAAGAACTGTCACAACAACAGGACCAGAGATCATGAAGTCAACAAGGTCTCTGAAAAAAGGACGCTCAGCATGAACTGCATAAAATGCTTCAGCATCTTGTTGAGAAAGTTGAAGCTTCTTAGTAGCTGCAATACGAAGACCATTGTCCTCAAAACGAGAAAGGATCTTACCGATAACACCTTTAGCTACTGCGTCTGGTTTAATAATTGATAGTGTGCGTTCCATTCAGAACTCCTGCAAATATGAAAATTTAGAGTGGGATTGTACCCAAATAATATTGTGTTTTAGTTTAAATGAATTTATAAGAAAAAAGAGAGTAAAAAAAAGAGTAAAAACGTATCGGCCAAAGCCGATACAAGTAGAATTTAGTCTACGATATTCTCACGAGCAGTACGTGCTTCGTCAGAAACATCTGCGCGGAATGGCATTTCAGCATCAGCGTCTTCCACTACGTAATTTTTACCATCTACATAGTTGCCTGCAGCAAAGAAATCTTTGTGCTCAGCTGTAAATGGCATATCCCAAGTAATACAGCCCTCTGTAGGACATGCAGTAGCACAAGCCGGCTCATCATGATGATCAACACACTCTACACATTTGTCTGGATAAACGTAGTAAAGTTCCTCACCCGTTGGGTTATCGTCCTCGTCTACAATCGCTTCTACTGGACATTCATCGATACAAGCGCCACAGTTAATACATGTGTCATTAATAAATACTGCCATTTTTAATCTCCTATGAGTAATTTGAAAGTAACTATAACACAAGAATATTAATTATCTATAAAATATTTAACTAACTTTAAACCAATGGACAAATTGTTACACTTTGTCCAACTAGCCCTGCTTTTAGGGGTTTTGAGAGTCGTTATCAGTTGAAAACATCTCTATTAAAATAGTCTTATTGATGTTGGATCTTGAAGTATAAAGGTCATGTAGTTCATTGAAAAGTGAATTGTTAGTCATACTAACATGTGGGGCTTGCCACAGTTGGATAGAAGATTGACAAGGGCTGCTCCCTTGTCTAAGCTAGGACTTTTAAAGCCCCAGGTAAGCTTTGATCTCGTCTACTCTGTTCGTCTCTTCCCACGTAAATCCTTGATCTTCACGACCAAAGTGACCATACGCTGCCGTTTTACGATAGATAGGACGAAGAAGATCTAGAGATTCAATGATCCCTTTTGGGGTTAGATTAAAAAGTGCTTTGACACACTCTTCTATCTTATCTTCTGCAACAATACCTGTACCATGCGTGTCTACCATGATAGAGACAGGGTTAACCACACCAATTGCGTAAGCAACTTGTAGAGTAGCACGATCACAGGCACCAGAAGCAACCAGGTTTTTTGCTATGTGACGTGCAGCATAAGCTGCTGAACGGTCAACCTTGGTTGGATCTTTTCCAGAAAATGCACCGCCGCCGTGTGGGCATGCACCGCCATAGGTGTCCACAATGATCTTACGACCTGTAAGACCTGCATCACCTTGTGGACCACCGATCACAAATTTACCCGTAGGATTGATGTGATAGACAATATCATCACTCATCAACTCTTCCGGAATCACTTTTTTGATCACTTCATTAATAATGTCTTTATGAAGCTGTGCCTGATCAACATCATCATGGTGCTGCGTAGATACAACAACTGTCTCGACTGAAACAGGTTTGTGCCCCACATATTTTACAGAGATCTGTGCTTTTCCATCGGGACGTAGATAAGGGATGATTCCCTCTTTACGAACCTGAGCCAAACGCTCAGCCAAACGATGTGCTAAGTGAATCGGAAGCGGCATCAATTCCGGTGTCTCATTACACGCAAAACCAAACATTAATCCTTGATCACCTGCTCCGATCTCTCCGTCCGCTTGATCAACCCCTTGGTTGATGTCAGGCGATTGTTCACCAATTGCATTTAACACGGCAGCAGATTTATAGTCGAACCCATATGTTGAATCAGTGTAACCTATCTCTTTAACAACCCGACGTACAATTTCCTGCATCGGTGTATAAGCATGAGTCTTGAGTTCGCCAGCAATTACACAAAAACCATTTGAGACCAATGTCTCACACGCAACGCGTGCTTTAGGATCTTTTGCAATAATGTCATCCAGAATAGCATCGCTAATCTGATCAGCCATCTTGTCAGGATGCCCTTCTGTTACAGACTCAGAAGTAAATATATACTCTTTTGTCATCGATTTCCTTTATTGTAAAGAGCATCATCATCTACCTACTAAAAATAGGTACACCTGACACTCATTAAATCCCTCATCCTAACCCTGCCAATCAGCGCTACAAAATGAAAGTTTGCGATTATAACTGAAAGCAAGTTAAACTTTTTTACTTCTTTTCAAGTGACTCTATATATTTATCTTCTTGTGTTAAAATCCTCTTACAAAAATTCTAAAATGGAGACTACATATGCTAATAACAAACAAAGCGCCGGACTTTACAGCGACGACTGTAATGGGAAACAACGAGATCAAAGAAGATTTCAACCTATACGAAAACTTCGGTGAGAACGGTACTGTTCTTTTCTTCTACCCACTGGACTTTACATTTGTATGTCCTTCAGAGATCATTGCCTTTGATCACCGTTTAGAAGAGTTCAAATCTCGCGGTGTTGAAGTGATCGGTGTCTCTGTTGATTCTCAGTTCTCTCACTTTGCATGGAAGAGCACGCCGGTAAACGAAGGCGGTATCGG
>JAQIBF010000121.1 GCA_027859195.1 Helicobacteraceae bacterium | reverse complement strand
AAACACAGGAAGGGTGGACATGGTTGAAGTTGTGGACAAAAAGGGTGATGACCGTTCGTTTCGGCGAAGATGATATCTTCTCGACGGTGGCGTCTATTACCTGTAGTTTATCGACTTGCATCTTTGTATTGATGCGTTTGTCCTCATATACTGTAGGTGCAATAGTAGCCAGTCCGGCAATGCTCTGAATACCAAGACGTTTGAATTTGTCCAGATCTTTTTGCTCGATCATTTTACACCTTGATATAGTTCCTGTTACAACGAACACGCTATTTGAAAAGTAATATTCTTTTGCAATTATGGATAAGTATAACGCCAAACCTTTGAATAATGCATTTATTTGACAAATGGATACGCTATTAATAACAACTTTGATAAAATAAGCTTATTAAGGGCACCCCTAATACAAAAAACATTTAAATATAGAGAGTACATGAGACAATTTTTTTTATTTTTAGCATTTCTTTTTTTCCTGGCGGGTTGTAGTAAAGACATTGAAGAGTATAACAAACCGGCAGCATACTGGTACAAACAAATGATCGAGTCTGTTTCAAACGGCAACCTTGATAAAGCGGATAACTACTACAGCTCTCTGCAAAGTGAGCATATCGGTTCTCCTCTGCTGCCTGAAGCGACAATGATCATGGCGCAGTCACATCTTCAGTTTGAAGAGTATCTCTTAGCAGAACATTTTCTTAACGAATACATCAAACGCTATGCCACGCCGGGTGAGCTGGAGTACAGTGAGTTTCTGAAGATCAAAGCGAAGTATATGGCCTTGCCAAACCCACGACGTGATCAAGGTCTTATCAACGAAGCTATCGAATCCGGAAATCATTTTATAGTAAAATACCCGCGCTCTATCTATTACCCTATTGTCGACACAATGGTAACGAGGCTTGTTTTAGCGCGGGCCAGCCTTAATGAGAGCATTGCCCTTTTGTACGAGCGTCTGGATAAACCAATGGGTGCGGAACATTATCATAATGTGCGTAAAGAGAATTGGGTTGATTGGGCTGATGTCGAAAAGGCTGATGTGGCTTGGTACAAAAAAGTCTTTGAAGGTGATGGTACAGAGAGCTGGTACGCATTTGCAATTCCAGATACGCAAAGTGTTGTTTCGCGTAACAGCCAGGGACAAGTGAAAGTTGCGGACAAACGAAGTAAAGAGGAACAAGAAGACGACTATCAGCGTGCACTTAACCCAGGCGGTACAGGTTTTTAGAAGTACTCTAAGCCTTAAATTTTTTGGTTAACTCTTTCTATTTACACATTGTCTATAGACAATGCCTATAATACTACTTATAAAAATCAGGAGCAATGATGCAATTAGATAATTATGATAACTTTCCAACCAATTTACCAGTTATAGCTGAAGATGATATCTTTTTATACCCATTTATGATCTCGCCACTCTTTTTGAGTGATGAAAAAAATATTGCAGCGGCAAGCGAAGCCATTGAGAATGATTCGCTTATCATTGTCTGTCCCACTAAGAATGACCATCAGGGAGAACGCGATTTTGAAGCGATCTATGACGCAGGTGTCGTAGGTTCGATTATGCGTAAAGTTGCCCTTCCGGATGGTCGTGTAAAAGTTCTCTTCCAAGGGTTGGCACGTGGCCGTGTTGTGACACCATTGACAACAGAGCCGACATTACATGCTACAGTGGACATCATAGAAGCACTTGAGGTCAATGAACTCAAGATGGATGCTATTATTGAGGTCGTACGTGAGAAAGTACGCACCCTTTCTCAAGTAAGCGGGTATTTCCCACCGGATCTTCTTCGTACAATCGAAGAGAATCATGAACATAACCGTATTGCCGACCTTATCTGCAGCACAATTAAAATGAAAAAAGAGGACGCATACAAACTCTTTATCGAAGCCGATATTGAAAAACGATTTTTAATGTTGATCGATGTCCTTATTGGAGAGATAAAGGCCAATAAACTTCAAAAAGAGATTCGTTCTAAAGTCCAAGACCGCATAGAAAAGGTCAATAAAGAGTACTTTTTAAAAGAGCAGCTTAAACAGATCCAAAAAGAGCTGGGAACAGATAACCAGCGTGAGGAAGAGATTGAAGAGTACCGTAAGAAGCTGGAAGCCAGAAAAACCAAGATGGGCGAAGATGTCTATAAAGAGATCAACAAACAACTGGAACGTTTTGCGCGCATGCATCCGGACTCTGCTGACGCAGGGATGATACAAAGCTATCTTGAATGGGTATTAGAGATCCCTTTTGGCGATTTTGCCAAGAAGAAGATGGATATTGTCGAGGTTGAAAATCAGTTGGACAAAGACCACTTCTCACTTACAAAACCAAAAGAACGGATCGCAGAGTACTTCTCTGTCAAAGAACTGATAGAACTTCGTGGCAAAAAAGAGAGTCAGCAGGGTGGGGCGATCCTCTGTTTTGCAGGCCCTCCGGGTGTGGGTAAGACCTCATTGGCTAACTCTATTGCTACCGCTCTGAAACGTCCACTTATTCGTATTGCTCTTGGTGGGCTTGAAGATGTAAATGAACTTCGCGGTCACCGCCGAACCTACATCGGTGCGATGCCTGGCCGTATTGTTCAAGGTCTGATCGATGCAAAAAAGATGAATCCTGTCATTGTTTTGGATGAGATCGATAAAGTTGGACGCTCACAACGCGGTGATCCGACAGCGGTGTTGTTAGAGATACTTGATCCGGAACAAAACAACGAATTCAGGGACTACTATACCAATTTCAATATCGACTTAAGTAATGTCATCTTTATTGCTACAGCTAATGATGTCGGCCGTATTCCTGCACCGCTGCGTGACCGTATGGAATTTATCGGTGTCAGTTCGTACACGCCGCAAGAGAAGTATGAGATTGCTAAACGTTACCTCTTACCGCAGGAACTGAAAAAACATGCGCTCAAATCGTCGGAACTGACTATCTCAAAACCGGCACTTAAAGAGATTATTTCAAGTTATACACGTGAGGCAGGTGTGCGTAATCTACGTCGTCGTCTTGCGGATCTTACACGTAAAGCAGCTAAGATAATTTTAGAACACCCTGAAAAAAACAGAGTCAGTGTGTCACTGAAAAATCTCAAACAGTTTTTAGAGAAAACAGTATTTGAGATTGATAAAACAGATAATATCGATAGAGTCGGTGTTGTGAATGGTCTGGCATGGACGGCAGTTGGCGGCGATGTTCTTAAGATTGAAAGTATCCGCATTAAAGGCAAGGGTGCCTTTCAATTGACAGGTAGTCTCGGTGATGTCATGAAAGAGTCCGCGCGTATCGCTATGAGTGTTGTTAAAACATTGATCGACACAAAGAAACTGGCAATTAACAAAGATCAACTTCCACTGACTGCTAAAGAGGTCGAAGAAGAGATCACAGTAGACAATAGTGAGGTCTATAAGCGTTATGATCTTCATATCCATGTCCCAGACGGGGCAACACCAAAAGATGGCCCTAGCGCCGGAATAGCGATGTGTACGACTATCGCTTCTATCTTAAGCGGTAAGAAGATTCGTTCAAACTTTGCAATGACAGGTGAAGTCTCATTGACAGGTGTTGTGATGCCGATCGGCGGTCTGAAAGAGAAATTGATCGCTGCACATAAAGCTGGCATGAAAGAGGTACTGATCCCTCAAAAGAACTATGAACGTGACCTTGAAGATATTCCTGATGAGGTGAAAGAGGCTGTTATCATTACACCGGTTTCTCGGATTGAAGAAGTACTAGAAAAGATGTTAGTCTAAAAAAGGCTCCAACTTCGGCGAGTCTTACAAACGTTTGGCTCGCTACGTACACACGTCTGTAATAGCTAAATATTGATACAACTTACACCACAACATGAGTATGCTCACGTAACGATCTTCCCTTGAAATCCAGAACATTTACGAGTTTAGTTTTGGTTAAGATGAGGTTTGCTATCTTTTTATAATCGCTTCACGCTTCACGCTTCACGCTTCACGCTTGATTTGATAAGTAGTTTGGATGATGTGGATTGCAGCAGAACGCTGCAAGGTGTAGTTTATAATGCGAGTGTTGCGATCTTGTTAGCAACATCAGCTGCACGAACCGGTTTCATTAAAAAGCCGTTTGCTCCAAGTTCTAGAGCTTCGGTCTTCTTTGTCTCGTCAGTTGTTAGAACAATAATAGGAAGTTGTTTTAGATTTTCATCTGCACGTACGATCTGCAGCATCTCTAGCCCACCCATAACCGGCATGATGATGTCAAGCAAGATCATGTCAATATCATGGCGCCCTTTAAGAACAGTGATAGCATCTGCACCATTTCGAGCTTCAATGACTTCAGCAACATCTTCATTTTTCATTAACATTGATTTCAACAGTTTCAAATTGATAAGATCATCATCTACTGCTAATACTTTTAAGTTTTTTGACATACTTTATTTCCTTTTATTTTGTGTATTTTTCAACGATTAAACGTAATAGGTCTTTATTGACAAGATTGTTGATGATTTCGTCAGCAATCTCATTGTGTTCAGTGTCCTCTTGTGCAGCTGGATCGACCATCATCACTATAGAAGTTTTCTTTGGTAAGCTGTCAACTGTCTCTTTGAGAAGATCATGGTCAATACCTGGCATCTCTCTATCGATAAGAATCATACTAGGGTTTTTAGCTTTAACATCTTTAAGTAACGTGTCAAATGTCTTAGTGGTGTTGAAATTCAATTTCAACTCATCTAGCAACATCGAAAAGAGTTTCGTCTCAATAGGACTTTTCTTAGCAAGTAAGATGTCAAGCCGTTTCTCTTCTATTACTTCAACGGGTTCAGCGCCAGTGTTACTGCCTTCTTCTTTAGCTGTTTCTGCTGCCTTCTGCTTAGCTATCTCATTGATGTCAATGATCTTGTGTGATAAGAAGTGGTTAAGCAGAGATGTGAGCTCTGTACGTACTAGAGGCTTTGTTGTATACTCATCCATACCTGCACCCATGAAACGTTCACGGTCTCCTTTAAGTGCATTCGCTGTCAAGGCGATAATAGGAATATGTGGAACTTCAAAATCCTCTTCATAGTCGAGGATCTCTTGTGTCGCTTCAATTCCATCAAGAACTGGCATCTGAATGTCCATAAAGATGACATCGAAATCGCCATTTTTACGTTTTTCAAATGCCTCTAGACCATTGTTTGCAACTGTGATAGTAAGACCTAGATCTTCGAGCGTACGGCGGATTAGTTTTTGGTTAATGATATTGTCTTCTGCGATAAGTGCTCTTGCATTGAATTTTGATGTGTTAGCATCAAATTTCTTATGACGGATTTTCTGAGCTTTTTTATTGTTGAATGATTCAAGGTCAAATGATTCGAGAACATTTTTGATCTTCGTTCCATTCATTGGCTCATACATTACTTTGAAGATATCTAGACCCATAGAGTCGATCTTCTTCATATAGTATGATTTAGTGATCAGGATAAGTTCTTCTTGTGTCTTAGAGAACGCTTCAACACCTGCTTCATTGGTATAGTCAAAGTCTACAAAAAGCATGTCATAGTTGATCTGGCGTTCAAGTTTTTGAAGGTCTGCAATATCTTTAAATGTTGTATAACTGACGCCATAAAAATCCAGGTACTGTTTCAGGTATATCTCTTGACGTTTTGTCTTGGTATCAGATTCAAGGATGAGTGCATTGATGTAGCTGTATGTGCCACTAATAGACTCATTGAGTGTTTCAATCTCTTCAAACTCTAATTCAAAGAAGAATGTAGTGCCATGACCTGGTTCACTCTCTAGGTCGAGTTTTCCACCCATAAGCTCAACAAAACGGCTTGAAATAGTTAGACCAAGGCCTGTACCTCCATATTTACGTGATGTCGAAACATCCGCTTGACCGAAGGCTTCAAAAATGTGAGATTTCTGCTCAGCGGTAACACCGATACCGCTGTCTTCTACCGAGAATCGGACACGGGTACGGTTCGGCTGATCAATAGGGATCTTGCGAATATCAACATTGACGGAACCGCCACTGTTTGTAAATTTAACAGCATTGGAGAGAAGGTTAATGACGATCTCTTTAATCTTAGTCGGGTCACCTTTGATTGGGCGTTCAAGTTCTGGGTCAATAAAACATCCAAGGTCGATATGTTTTTCAGAAGCACGTACAGCATAGACTTCAACAGCTGAATCAAACTCTTCAATTGGGTGGAAGACGATCTCTTCGATCTCAAGTTTGTTACTTTCGATTTTAGAAAGGTCAAGAATATTATTGATAATCTCAAGGAGGTTCTCAGAACTTTTCTCGATAATATCGATAAATTCACGCTGCTCTTCTTGTAGATCAGTATCTTTAAGAAGTTCGGTAAACCCAACAATACCATTAAGCGGTGTACGGATCTCATGTGACATGTTGGCAAGGAACATTGATTTGGCTTCAGAAGCCTCTTGCGCATTTGCCGTCTCTTGCTTCGTCTGGTCGATAACACTCTCAAGCAGAGCGTAGGCTTGTGCAGTACCGTCTGCTGTATCAAGGTTGATCTTATGCGCAAGGTCACCATCTTCTTCTGCCGTATCTTCTGCAACACGGTTAAGGACCGATTCAAGGTTTTTGATGTTACGTGCGATATCGTTTGAAAGCACGATGGCCAAGAACGCTAGTAAGAGTGAAGCAATCCAAATAGCAACCGCAATAGAAAGAACCTGAATAGCATTTTCTTGAACAGCATGAGAACGTGCACCCATTGCATCAATAATAACTTTTTCTGCCTCTGAAAGAAGATTGGTTTTCTCAGACAACATTGTAAACCAGATACCTGATTGTGTCGAGTAAAGACCATCATTAACAGCTTGCATGATCTCTGCACGCTCAGTTGTAATGTCCTCAAAAAGTTCAGCATTGTCTTCATCATTAAAAATAGCATCGAGTGCAGTTTTAATATCCGAATTCTGGACACCTTCGTAGTTAATCGAATCCGCTTTACCAATGAGTGTAATCCAGATATTCAACTCTTCAGCATCAAACCTAGTTGCTCGAGCAAGAGCATAACTAATGAAGTCGCGCTCATCTCCAGAGTAGTGCTTTGCATCAAGAATATTAATGTAGGCACTTGCGAGTGAAGCAATTTCCGGATCAACTTTGAAAGCACCAATGGTTCGAAGTTCTGCTAGAACTTCAGCTTCAGCAGTACCGTAGATAGATTGATAGATCTCATCAAACTCTAGTTCGCCGGCATCTACATTAGCACGATTTTCAACAATAACCTTGAAACGATCGTCAATACTTTTTTGACTTTGACATGCAAGACAATCAGCCTTTCCTCGCGTACCGCTGTGATCGTGCAAAAGCTCATTGTGAGAAAGATGTTGATCAAAGGCAGCTAGTTTTTCATCAACAATATCACGTTGCGCGATGAGTGACTTTTTAGTCGTTTCTGACTGGTTACCCAGGTACATTACCGTCATACCGCGTTCACGTGAAAGGTTGCGGATTAGATCATTTAAAAAGATATTTTCATCGAGTTTTGCTTGCAGTACTTTTGCAGACTGGTAACTTGTATATGCATTAAATACATAATAACTTGCTAGTGCGAAGAGGATCAGAATAGGAAAAAGACTGATTAGACGCAATCTATTTTTTAGTGCTATCATTGTTGGTAACTCCTGTTAAAGTTGATTTATAAAGCCGTAAAACTCTTGCATAGCGGCTTTTGCTTGGTTCTCGTCAGTACTTGTGATCAAGTTCTGAAGTGCATCTGATATCTCTTTGATTCGAAGGTTGTCACTGACACCTTTTAGCTGGGTGGCATAACCTTTCCAGCGCATTAGATCTGAAGCCTCGATGACATCGTTCAATTTACTTTTCATCTCGTTAGCTTCTACAATATAATCATCTATTAATGCGCTTACTAAATCTGCATTTAGACCAATCTCTGCTGCGGCAGTGTTCACATCATATGTTAAAACAGGTGCACTTTCAACGTTGTGGTCTTCGTCTGTCTCGATCTCTTGGATACTTGAAACAATCTCTTCTTCATTTTCTGTTTCAATTTCTTTTTCTTTTTCTTTTTCTTTTTCTGTCTCAAGCTCTTGAAGGCCTGATGTAATATCATCTTCATCTTCAATTATCATAAATGGTTCGTTGCCACTCTCTTGAATTAATCCAAAATCATAAATACTATCGTTTGAAGGCTCTTTCTCTGAGTTATCAGATACCTTATCATAAGATCTTTCCAGGTGAATAGGTTCAGCTGATGCTTCCTCTTCGTCAAGTTCAAAAAGATCCAATGGTTGCATCTTCTCTTCTTCTTGAACCTGCTGGAACTTAGGTGTTAGATCATATAAATCCTCTCCAACAGGTTTTTCAAGTTCAACTTTGACTTCTTCAATATCTTTACCTTCAAGTTTAGCAACGGTCAGGTAGAATTTTTTCAGATTGGCTTCACACTCTCTGATATCAGATGATTCATTGACATTTCGCAGTACTTCAAAAGCGTCCTCAATACGTAAGTTTGCTGCTACACCTTTGAGCTTATGTGAGAGAACTTTAATGTTGTCGAAGTCTTTGTCTTTAATCGCTCTAAACAGTTGGTCTTTAAATTCGTGTGCCTGTTTGATAAAGTCACCGATAAACTCTTCGATAAGATCAACAGGAAGTCCGAGTTCGTCAGCTGCGATATTCGGATCATATTCATAGTCATCAGAAATCTTAAGGTCTGTAAGATATTCCTTGTCAGCTTCGCTTAGATAAGAACCAAGCATCGGTGTGGTTTTCTCTTCTCGCAGATTATCTAATACAGACTGTTGTTCCGCCGGGATCTTGGGTTCGGCTTCAATTCGCTGCAGCTTTTCATCTACCTCTTCATCCTCGCCATGGAAAAAGATATCAAATTCTTCATTATCGTTGTTTAGCGAAGAAGTTTGTGCTGTGTCGATTATTTGGGGGTTACTTTCTTCTTGAATAAAGATATCTTCATGCATGTCGAGTGGTGCTTGCTCCAAAACAGGCTCTTTAACCGGTTCGTCCAGCACTTCACTTGGTGACGGTGTTGCATTAAACTCTTTTGTATCAGGCTTAAATGGTGCTGCTACAGGAGTAGGTTTTTCTGAAGCATCAAGTTGATAATTTTGAATATTTTTGAGTTTGACAAGATAGGCATCTTCATTGGGCGCTTTATTTAAATAAAGCGTTACAATATCTATTGTTGCAGAAAATGCTTTGTTTTTACCGGCAATGATGACCTTTGCTTCTTCTGACTCTGCATGTAGAACAAAGTCAATCCAGGGAAAATTGGTAAAATTATGGATATAACCAGGCTTTTTCACAAACAATTCAGCAACATCTTTATGCTCGTGAATTAGATCATCAAACCGCTCATAACCAAGCAGTCTCAGTGTCTCTTGATCAATACCGGTAAATTCTTTATTATGATCGTATATTAGCACATAGGCTCCTTACTTCTCTTTTTCTATCATTGTTCTATACAGTTGTGCAACTTCATCAATATTTTTGCGGCTAGCAGGTTTACGGGCAGCAATATAACCTGTAATATTACCTTCCTTATCACGAACGGGAGAGATCTCTGTCTCAACCCAGTAGTAAAGTCCGTCTTTACGTAGGTTTTTGACGATTCCGTGCCAAGATTTTCCGCTTTGGATCGCCTCCCACATCTGTGCGAATGCCGCCTTAGGCATATCTGGATGACGAATGATATTATGTGGTTGCCCTTTTAGTTCTGAAGGCGTATAACCTGCGATCTCACAGAATTTACGATTGGCATAGGTAATAATACCTTTCGTATCTGTTTCACTGATGATTGCACGGCCTTCAAAGATATACTCTTCGTCAATTGCTACAGGTCTTTCCATTTATAGAACCTTTATTTTACAAATACTCGATTTCGTTGGGAATTTCTATAAACTTGACGTCAAAATTTTTAGAAATTCCCAAGTTTTCGGGAGTTAGAATAAATATATCATAATTCAATGCAAATATAACTTATTTATATAGCATCTTGATTTTTTTTGCATCACTTTGGTTC
>JAQIBF010000128.1 GCA_027859195.1 Helicobacteraceae bacterium | reverse complement strand
ATCCTAAAGATAGGCGTAAGCAGTAAAAAGGTTTTACAATGCTGTTAAAGCGTTATGAATGAAGAGTGCAAGGATGGTAAGCAAAAAGATAGCACCTGCTTTATTGTAAAGTTTATTGGACAAAATGAGGAAAAGTGCCACGGATGCTGCCAACATAATAAAGATGTCAAAGTTTGCCGATGACGACACGTGCAGAGGGTTGATCATCGATGCTCCGCCGATGACCATCGAAAAGTTAGCCACGTTTGAACCGATAATATTACCGATACTCATGTCGGCATTGCCTTTTTTGATCGCTACGATTGAAACAACAAGTTCTGGTAGAGAGGTACCTAAAGCGATCAGGAACAGACCAATGATCCACTCGCTCACATCAAACATTCGCGCGATGTTACTGCCGCTCTCAACAACAAAATTCGCACCGCCGATAGTCAGCAGAAAACCGACACCCAGCAGAACTATCGTCCTGCCCCAGTTGAATTTTTCTTTCTCAAGGTCCTCATCGATCTCGACTTCAAACTCATCTTTTGCACTTGTAAAAAGGAAGACAAGGTAAGCGGCCATCATCAATAGAAAAAGCGCACCGTCAAAACGACTGATGACGCCGTCATATATCATCAACATAAAGACCATCGGCGGCATGATGATCCAGGCGCCGTCGAGTGAAAAGAGGTCACGCGAAGGGACTATCGCTTTAGCGATGAGGAAAACAACACCTAAAACCAAGGTAATGTTGAAGGTGACACTACCGATAACATTGGCAACGGCCATGTCGCTTTTGCCGGCATAACTTGCCATCATGGAAGCAGCCATCTCCGGTAAAGAGGTGCCAAGTGCGTCCAACGTCGCCCCAATAACAAAATGAGAGATGATAAAGTGCAGGGCGATACGTTCAGACTCTCTAATAATAAAATCGGCTCCAAAGACCAAAGCGCCCATTGCCGCTATAAATATTACAAAATCCATTACATATCCTCTGTTCTGACTATTAAACTGCTCGGTAGATCAAAGCTGACGATTATCTCTGCTTCTTTAACACGCATCTCACCCTCATCCACTTCGTGGTCATACCCTAAGATATGGAGCATACCGTGAATAAAAAGAAGGGCACGTTCATCATCTTTGGTGTGGCCGAATTTTTCTGCACCGGCTGTAACATAATCTTCGGAGATGACGATACTACCAAGCGGAGCACCCGGCATCTCAAAGAACGGGAAACTCAATACATCTGTCGACTTGGCGATGTCACGCGTCTCTTCGTTTATCTTTGCCATCTCTTCATCATTTATCAAGATAAGTTCGATCTCTTTATCCGTCAGGCTGTCGGCTATTCGCTGAAGCAACTCTATATTTACACTTGCGTCTGTTCTGTTATCTAAATCAATCATGCGCGTATTTTACCTCAGAGCAGCTAAAAACGCTACTTCTCTTCTTCTTGTTCGATATAACGCACATCAAACTCGCGTTCACCCATGCGGGCGATTCCCTGTGCCTCTGTCGCTGTTCTCTTGGAACCGTCATTCAACAAGGCGACAATACGCCAGTAGTAGGCAGCTTCAGCACTTTTGATGTCGGTAATAAAGGCCTGGTTCATTAAAAAGCGATGCCCTTCTTGAAGGTCTTCAAAGGCTTCAATGATCTCATTTTTAATGATCTGGTCAATCCCGTTGCCCAGAGGGAGTTCTTTGGCACGCAACATCATCCTGTCGTGCAACTCTTGCACCGGCAGGACCTGGTTGTTTTCGTCGGGTGTTAAGACAAGATTCATAAAGATGTCTTTGGCACTGTCTTCAAGGGTGAAAAGTTTTGTGTTGGTAAAAACTGAAAGTCTCATGGTTTTCCTGTCTATTTTAGTAGTGAAAGGGTACAGAAATTTACTTAAGATGTTGGGGATACTGGGTTGCGGCATTATTATTTTATATTTGTTAAAAGGTCTTTGTATTTGAGTATTAAGTGTCTACCTGCTTGTACTATTGGTATTTGTCCTATGTTCCTACTTCTTTAATTACTTCATATCATTAGTACGTCACTTTTTTCTTTTGCTCGCTCAAAAGAAGAAGTAACCAAAAAAGAAAAGAGCGATACCCTCCGGCACTACCCACTTATCTTACTAACTAACATTTCGGCTTCTGGGCTAATTGGCGGTTAGACGCCAATATTTGTTTT
>JAQIBF010000107.1 GCA_027859195.1 Helicobacteraceae bacterium | reverse complement strand
ATGTTCGATAGACCACGACGTTGTCATAAAATATACCGACATTTGTGAAAAACCTTTGTTGACAGTACATGAGTTTAATTCGTCTACATAAACAGATTTAAGCTCTATCAGATTCATATTTGCTTGTGCATTGACATTTGGCCTGAGTTTGTCACTACAAAAATAAGCTGTACAGCTTCATCTTCAGTAAAGGTATATTCAATGATCTTTGGGTCACTTGTTATGTCTTTTCGGTTGTTGCCAAACATCGATCATTCCTGTTATCGGTTTCAGCATGTTTTGTAGAAAACTGACCTTCTCTTCGTCACTGAAAAGTATCCGATTTAAAAAGTTGTTTAGTAAAAATTTGTTTATAAGAGAATCGAAAGAATATACATAACAGAAAACCTGTTATGTACGTGGCGTAAAGAAGTGTTTAGTAGTCGCCGGTAAACTTAAATACGATAGAAGCATAAGCTTCAGCAAGATAGTCAACTGCACCTATTTCACTAGAGTCATAAAATGCCTTGTTGTATCTCAGACCAAGTTCTACCCCGAGATTTTCAACTATATCAATGTTGACACCAGCATCTCCACCAGCATATGGGTTTTTCGTAGAGTATTCAACACTGTTTATAGTTGTTTGAGTACCCATACCCCCGCCATTGAGACCTAAGAAGATGTTAAAGTGTTCACCCGCACGAATAAGGTACTGTACCTCAACACCTATAGTTGACACATAATCATAATCTTCTACTTCATGGTAACGAGCAGATAGAAATAGGCGATAATTCTTCGACTCACCACCTAATTTCAAACCGCCACCGACTGAAGTACCACTTTTACTTTGAATGACATAGTCACCACCACCCGGATAGTCTTGCGTTAACTTAGTCTGCGCAGTTCCACCAAAACCCTCAAGTGCGAGCAAACCTTTTGCATCCCACTCATTTGCAAAGTAGTTTTCTCCTGCACTTGCATAAACACTTGCCAATAACATTAATGAACCTACTGATTTACGTAGCATTTTATTTCCCTTTTGTATCTGTATTTTAGTATATCTTTTTCTACTTAATAAATATAACTAACTTCTTTAATAGACTTAAAACTCACTGCCCAAAATCATGTTTTTGATATTTATACTACCGCCACTTGCACCCGCCTGATAGCTACAACTGATCCACGACTGACATGATGTCGTAGAATATTGGTCGGCTTTATTATCACTAGACGAAATACATGTCGCGTTAACATCCCCTGTAGCTTCAGCTAAATAACTGAATCTAGCACTTCTTAAAAAATCTGAAGTATCAACTAACTGTATCGGCCCAAAAACAACTGTACCTGAAGATGATGCTGCAACACTGTATGAACCAGCATTAACCATACCGTGACCACGCAATGTATGCTGTTCAATCTCGCCCAAACGCATCTCTTCGCCCAGTTCATTGACCATACCCAAAACATTAACGTTCATCATAATCGTTTGACCGACTGCTTTCGGCTCATATGTCATAGAGACGATGGCAACACCATCCGAATTTACCTCATAGGTTCCGTCACCGGAGTCGACATTTAAAATATATTTGTCGGGTGTACAGAGGTCGTTACGGTAGTTACGCCCAATGGCAAAAGCCATTTCGCCTACCGGAGTCGTACTGTTAAATGTATCTGTCAGGAAGATATCTAAACCGACTACAGAGTCAATGTCCCATTTGCCCGATGCATGGAACTTGTAATCAGCACCGTAGGTCATCAGAATATCATTACCATCAAGAGCGATACCACTCAAGTCAATACCGCTGGCGACCGTCAATTTGGCACCAAGAGGGTCCGCTGACATTGTTGCCGTCAGTGTATTATCGATCAGGTAGTCGTTACCAACGCCGCTTGGTGTGATCGGTGTGCCTTTATAGCCGGCGATACCGCCCACATATATTTTCGGGTGTGTATTGACAGGATTGTCCCACTTGTCTGCCAGACGTATGACCATATTTTCACTGAAAATCATATAGTTTGTAATGAGCTCTGTATTTGCATAGTGGATCGTTATGGCTGTTGCCGGGCCCGAAAAGATCGTGACCATCTTGGTGACGTTTTTATCCCCAACCGCACCATTCACATCCCTTATCTGAAGCTGAATACCGAAATCGGCTAAACCGGCCTTCTGATATGTTTTCAATCTAAGGGTAGAAGGGTTTTTCTCAACAAAAGAGAGCGAAGTTACTTCCGTGCCATTTTCGTCCAGGAATTTTGCAAGATTAGGCTGGTTTGAAGTGATCGTTGCGTTCACATCTGTACCTGCGACCAGATTGCCCTGATCATCTGTTACACTCAATGTAAAGACTTCAGTATTTTCAAGAGCAGTGGTGACAGCTCCTGTTGAATTGACAAAAGAGACCGTATAGCTTGTTAAAACTGCCGGTGGTGTTGTTGTATCCGGAGTATAGTTGACCGTCACACTCGCAGATGTGCTCTCGTTCGCTGCATCGTAAAAGATGAAAGTCGCACTTGTAATGTTGTCAGCAACCAATCCACTGAGGTCCGATGGACCCGTATAATCAAAAGTGGCTTTGCCATCAACTATAGTTGCTGTTTTCACCGGGTTCAGAGTTCCGACATCAGTGCCGTTCAGCACTTCACTCGGATAGCGGACCGAAATAGAACCGCTTGTTACCGGGGCATTATCCCTGTCCCAAACTTTTAATACCAATTGTCTTGATTCGCTGTTCTGTGTTAAATTGATATCTTGTGCAGTGATCACTGCAATTGAAGAGGTTATATCACTTGAAGCGATTACTGCAGTGATTGCACTCCATGCAGACGTTGCATTGTTGTCATCCGTCTCCGTTGCGTTTAATGTCACTGAAGTCGCGCTGCAGGATGCAGAAAGTGTGATTTCAACATTTGAAATTACATTGTTGTTGTCTGGATAAGTGATAGTATCACCTGTACCTATTGCCACGGTGCTGACACTACAACCCGTAAGGTCTGCACTGAAACCTGAAAGTGTTGCCACCCCGCTTAATGCTGTCGGATAATTTGTCGTTATCGTCCCCGATATAGTCGTACCGGCTGCATCATATTGCAACGAGCTACTAACCAACTCTACTACGCTGTTCGTACTTACCAGCGGCGGATTGCTTTGATCACTACTCCCACACCCTGTCAGTCCCATCGTCAATACGAAAGAAGCCAAGAGGACTGCTGTCGTTTTCCATCCAAATTTCAAATTCATCTATACACCTTTTGAATTCATATCATTAATCGCGACTCAATGGTCGTTCGTTACATCGTAACTCAGTGAACGGCTAGAGAATATCGACACACATGTCAAATATTATACTCCCTTCGAATTTAACTATTCTTAAATGTTATAGAACTTAGTAAAATATTGCTAAATATATGTAATATTGTTGATTTATGGTTTTAAATTTTATGGCGAACACTCATATTTCTGCAATACTCGTTGCAACCACTACTGCCGAACTAAATGCCCATTGAAAGTTATAGCCGCCAAGTTCACCGGTAACATCCAGTACTTCACCGGCAAAGTACAATCCATCAACCAAGTTGCTTTCCAAGGTCCAACCGTTAATGTCATCTGTCAGCACCCCGCCTTTGCAGACCTCAGCTTTTGAAAAACCGTAGCTGCCTGCCGGAGAGAAGGTGTAATGATGTAACTTGTTCTCTAGCATCTGTAACTCATTTTCTTTGTAAAGATTGCACGCTTTATCTTTGATACCTATGACTGTCAACAACGCTTGCGTAAAACGTTTAGGCAGGGGGAGCGCAGTTGAGAGCAGCTTTCTGTTGTTATGTACCAGTTTCAGTAGCGCAAGACCGGGCAAAAAGTTGACAGTGACATCGCCTCGGTTCCAGTAGAGCGAAGCGCTCAAGATCACCGGACCGCTCAGACCGCGATGGGTCAGCAACATATCTTCGCACAATATTTTTTCACCGACATGGAGCTCGGCCGGGAAACTGACGCCGCTTAGCTCTTTCATCCAGAACTCAGGTGCCTGCAGCGTCAATCCAGCCAATGCCGGAGTAAAAGATTTAATACGGTGACCAAAACTTTCTGCCAATACTAGACCGATCTCGCTTGCACCGATTGAGGCATAACTTTTCGCCCCTGTTGCGATGACCACTCTTTTCGCCTTGTAGTCTTCTCGTTCAGTTTTGAGTTCAAAACAGTCTCTTTTTATAAGTGAAACGATCTTTTGATTATAGATATAGTGTGACTCCTGGCTGGCTCTTGCCAACACAGAGATGATCTCATCTGAACTCTTTTCGCAAAAGTAGTACTGCTCTTTTCTTATGACCGGTGTCAGACCTCTCTGTTGCAACCAAAGAAGAAGATCATCTTTAGAAAACTGTGAAAAGACCGCTTCTATAAGCTCTTCATCACCAAGGTAGTTATGGGCGCTGACGTTGACATTGGTAATATTACATTTGCCGCCACCGGAAATCTTCAGTTTTTTAGCCGCTTTTTCATTGCCTTCTATCACTAACACACTTAAGTCGCTTAGCTCATTAAGCCGTGCAGCACACATCATCCCGCTTGCACCTGCACCCAGTATCATTACATCGTAGATCGTCTCTTTTTTTGCCACAACAGTTCCATTCATTTTGGTTTAGAATAATAGCACAGTGTCGTCTATAGACCAACGCCAACATAGACACACATACAACAAAGTCTTAGATTGAGAGAGGTTCTGCGCAGTGAATCTAAAGCCCTACTGCACTGCCTTGAGAGGTGAACTTTCGTGCGAGATGTGCTGAAGCTAAAATTTTGCTATAATTCGGCCACTAAAACAGGGGTACCTATGAGCAACAAACTACACATCGTCTCTCTCGGATGTAACAAAAATCTTGTCGACACAGAGGTGATGCTTGGGCGTCTGAAAGCCTATGAGATGACAGATGACTCAACTGAAGCCGATATTATCATCGTCAACACTTGCGGCTTTATCGATGCGGCGAAGCAAGAGTCTATAAACACGATGTTAAACCTTGACGCGGATCGCAAAGAAAACTCGGTCCTGGTCATGGCGGGCTGTATGAGTGAACGTTATCAAGACGAACTTTCAAAAGAGCTTACTGAGGTCGATATCTTTACCGGCGTGGGTGATTATGCCAACATTGACAAACTTTTGGCAGAACGCGAGAGCCGCTTTAGTGACGCCGTTTACCTTATTGACGGAGAAGAGCGCGTTGTGACCGGTTCCACCTATCATGCGTATATCAAGATCTCGGAAGGGTGCAACCAGACCTGCTCATTTTGTGCGATCCCATCATTTAAAGGCAAGCTCAACTCTCGTAATCTTGACAGCATTGCCAAAGAGGTTGAAGGGCTCGTAGCTAGAGGCTATTACGATTTCAGCTTTATCTCTCAAGACTCAAGCTCGTTTTTGCGTGATCAGAATGTCAAAGACGGTCTCATCCACCTCATTAAACGCATTGAACTCATAGACGGTGTAAAGAGTGCACGTATCTTATACTTATACCCAAGTACGACCAGCATGAAACTGCTGCAAGAGATCGCCAAGTCTAAACTTTTCCATAACTACTTTGACATGCCGATCCAGCACATCAATGACGATATGCTCCGTATGATGAAACGCGGTTTTGGCAAAGAGAAGACACTTGAACAGCTCAACTATATGCGTTCTCTGCCGAACTCGTTCGTACGTACAACCTTCATCGTCGGACATCCGGGTGAAACAGAAGCGATGTTTGATGAGCTTTGTGACTTTGTCAAAGCGTTCGGTTTTGACCGTGCCAATGTCTTTGGCTATTCGGATGAAGAGGGAACCGCTGCGTATACCGCAGGTGAAAAACTTCCTCAAGCGATTATAGACGAACGTGCGGACATCCTGGGTGCGATCTGTAAAGATTCAGAGTTGGCCTCACTGCAGGCAGAGATCGGAAAAGAGATCGAGCTTGTTATTGATGGAGAGAGTGACGAACATGAATTTCTGCTCTCTGCCCGTAAAACGATCTGGGCACCTGAGATCGATGGTGAGATCTATGTCAATGACAAAGAGATCGACGAAGAGTTTGAATTTGGTGTTATCTACAGAGCAAAAGTGACTGACCTTGTCGGCACAATACTGACAGCAACTGTCATCGGGCATGCTGAATAAAAAGGCCCTGCCCTTACTTCTAGAGGGCAAAAACCTTCTTGCCTTTTCCGGCGGAGTAGACTCTTCTGCCCTCTTTTTTCTGCTAAAACAAAAGAACATCCCATTTGACCTTGCTATTGTCAATTATCAGACCCGCGAACAATCTTTGCAAGAGGTGGCGTATGCGCACGCTTTAGCCAAGGAGTTCGGCAAAGCCTGTTTTGTCCTGGATGCCAAGCTTGACGATCAGAACTTTGAAGCCAGCGCCCGCAACGTACGGTATGAATTTTTTGAAAAACTTATCAAAGAGCATCGCTATACCAACCTCATCACCGCCCATCAGCTTGATGACCGCTTAGAGTGGCTGCTGATGCAATTAAGCAAAGGTGCCGGTCTTTATGAACTGCTTGGTACACACGTCATCGAGAGACGAGAGACCTATCGTTTGGTACGTCCGCTTTTAGAGACGACCAAAGCCGAGATCAGAAGCTACCTGCGTGACAATGACATTAACTACTTTGAAGATGAGAGCAACAGTGATGAAAAGTACAAACGCAACTTCTTTCGTCATAACATCGCAGCACCACTGCTTGAAAAGTACAGCAGTGGCATCAAAAAGAGTTTTGCCTATCTCAATGAAGACCTCAACGAGCTTATGGAACAAGAGATAGAACTACAGAGCATACAAGCGCTTCACTATTTCAAACGCCCTGCCTCCAGACGCAGTGCCATCATTACAATCGACCGTATTTTAAAAGAGCAAGGGTTTTTAATGCGTCAAGGGGACAAAGAGGCTCTCAAAACCGAGGATGAACATGTTGTCGGAAGAGAGTATGTTGTCAGTTTTCATCCCTACTACTGTTTTATCGCTCCCTATCTGGCATACGACATGTCAAAACAGTTTAAAGAGAAGTGCCGGCTCTTAAATGTACCGCGCAAACTACGGCCTTATCTTTATAAGAATGAAGATGCTTTTGATGTCATTGTTTCACTCTTAAACAACAGTAAAACGTTTTAAAAGAGAACTCTAAAAATTATTTTGTATAGACCTTCACGATAAAACGTGTAGAAATCCCATCTTCCAGCCCTTTAAACTGCAGCGTCCCATCAACTTCAACGACCCAGGCAAACCCATTAAGCGCCTCAAGAAAACGGTAGTACTCGTCTGGTGAAGTGATCTGAGCCTGAACATCCAGTTCATGAATCATCAGATCATTCAGCTGTAAACTTTTTAAACTGCCAAGAGTAACTGACGTAAAATAGTTGTTCAGGTAGGTCTCGAAAGCTTTTAGATTAAAATGTCTTTGCAGCGCGATATCAATATTTCTTTCTCGCTCTTGCAGACGCTGCAGCGAAGCATACTCTTTGTCAAATCTCTCTTCTAACAGTTCTAACTCTAGATTTTTGTTTTGTAACTCTATATTTAGGGCCCGATAGGTCTTAACCTTAGGCGTAAAAACCATAAAACCAAATACAACGACCACGCTCAGAAGTAAAAAGAGCAGGACAACTGATCCAAAAGAGGCGAGCTTACTCATTACCTTGCCTCCATGATCGAGATGTTTTCAAAGTGGTAACTACCGTTTTGCAACCTTGTGAATGTCGTCGTACTGCGCTCAGATAAGGATTCTAAAGAGAGCTGAAACGAGTTGTTAAACTGTTTTTTACTGACGGTAACACCTTTTAGTCTAAGCGTATTATCACGAAACTCAACCAATTCCAAGGTCACTCCGTCAGGAACCAGATCAAAGAAATTTTTCACATTCTCTTTTTTAAGTCTGTTACTTGTGTAGATGACTTCACGCAGTTTTTCTAATTTTTGCAGGCGTTTACTTTCAGAGTCAACTCGCTGCAGTTCACTCGTCACTTTCAGATGTTTGCTTTTTACTGTTTTCAACTCTTCTTCATCTGTCAAGATACTCGTATTCAAGAACAGAGAACTTCCAAACATCACTGTCAACAGAAGTGCAAATGTTGAGAGCAGCCATTTTAGTTCTGCTCCGACAACTCTCTTTTTCCGAGGTGATATAAAGCTCTGTTTCAACTCAGCTCCTTTTCACACAGGAGTGCCAGTTCATGCGACAGCTCTATACTCTGTTTTTCAACCTCTACAAACAGCTCCTCTTCAAGTCTATTTTCCAAGCGCGTATCAAAGTTCAGTGCATCCGCGATATAGATCTTCTCAATAAACATGTTCTCATCCACTTTTGCCTCGTAGAACGCTTTAACAACGGATTGAATATGCTGTATATACTTATCCAAGACCTTAGTTTTGTCAAGTAATAAAAGTTCCTCTTCCATCGCGATCTGCTTGCCAAAAAGCAGTGTATTCTCTTTAAAAACAGCCGCAAACACAAAATCATTGGTTAAAAGAAGATAGAGCCCATTGCTATCTTTTAACCGTTCATGGTAAAAATGAGCTAAGAGTGAAAACGGTGAAAATAGAAAGTCCAAACCGATTTTTTTATAACTCTTTTGGGATTCAAAAAGGTCATCTTTGTCCATATAGACAGCCCATCTGTTCTCAACACATACCTTTTCGACACTGCCCGAATCACTCTCTTGCGAATCCCTGCATCCAACCACTGCACCTTGAGATGCTGCCATCTCTAAAAGGGCAATATAGACAAGAGAACTTTCACGTTCAAGCTTTTTAATCTCTTTTTCCAACATCTCGCCGGCTTCTACATTCTGTTTCTCAAAACGTCTGATCAGTTTGCTCTTTTTACGCAGTTCTGCATAGAGTTCTACCCCACTGCTTGAGGGGATTAAAGTGACAAAAAGTTTTGGCAAAAAAGATTCAATAAATTTCATCATCATCCTGACATAAGGGGTGTGCTTTTATATAGTTTTGCATTTTGACACTGCTGCCCAGTTTTGTATAAATCTGCGTTGTTGACATTGAGGCATGCCCCAAAAGTTCACTAACATCTGCAATACGTGCGTTGTTGTTTAACAGAGCCGTAGCGTAAGAGTGTCGCAGTTGGTGCGGTGTCACTTTTAGACCGACTCGCTTAAAACATTTAGTCACCAGATATCTTAGACTATTTTCACTTAATCGGGCCTCCTTTGACTCAAAGAGAAATCGCCGTGGAGTGGTCTCATCTATATATTTCTGTGTTAAGGTGTAACTCGATGCCAGCATCGGTACATCTCTCCCTTTTTGCCCCTTGCCCATCACCCGGACCCACTGATCTGAAATCGCACTTAACTCCAAAGAGGCCAGTTCGGAGATGCGAAGTCCAAGGGTATAAAGCAGTATGACAATAAGCTGCTCATTCAATGGCGCATGCGAGAGTGCTTCTTTTATATGTGCATCGCCGATAGGTTTGGGAAGTGACGCCGGCACTTTAATGCTGTCATCCGCTTTGAGAGAGACTTTTTCGCCTTGATCGTTTACATAGAGACAGAAACTGCGCATAGCGGAGATCTTTTTAGAGATGGTCCTTGGTTTGAGGTGAGCAATATGAAGACGAAATGGCATGAGGTTAAGTGTTGTATGTCCGCCATCCTCTTCGATCTCTAAAAAAGAGAATGCCTCTTTCAGTGATTCATCATAACTTTTCAGCGTAAGGTCAGAGTAACCTCGGAATCTTTCCAGATAGTGTAAAAATTCTTTTCGGTAATACTCTAAGCTCTGTTTCATTGGTCAATAATCGTGAAGCAGCATCTGCTCTTTGATCAACGCCCTTGCCTCTTCTCTCTCCATCCCTGTAATATCGATAGGTTCCGAAGCATAGAGGTCAACTGTCGTAAACGGTTTTGGAATCGTAAACTTGTCCCAGCTCTTTAGCTGCCAATAACGTTGAGGGACACAGGAGAGAACCACGATCTTGCTCTTTGTTTTTTGCGCCATGATGATAATACCGTCTGCCACTTCATGGCGCGGCCCCTTTGGTCCATCAGGTGTGATCCCGATATCACCGCCATTTTTAAGGACTTTCATTGCAGCTATGAGCACTTTTGCACCATTACGTGTACTTGAGCCGTGAATACTTTTTAGATTGAGATAGCTGTTGGTCTTGGCAATGATCTTTCCGTCAAAGTGGTCGCTGATAACCATACTGACATCAGGTTTTTTGCGTATTTTAAAATAGATAAAAGGGATATAAAAAAGATCACCGTGCCACAAAGCCATTACAGCAGGCTCAGCCGGCACCTCTTTAGGGAGGTGAAACACCTTTTTACTGCTCATGTAAAAGAGGCGAATGATGAGTGCACCTATAGGTGGGATCAAGAAAAGAGCAAGTGCGCGAAGCAGACGCTTACGCAAGGATCTCTCCTGTTAGACTCATCCTCGCTGAATCCGTGATCTTGACATTGAAAATCCGGCCTAAGAGCTCTTCTGAACCCTTTACCTTGACCAAAAAGTTATTACTGCTGCGGCCTGAAACATGGCCGTCAGCTCGCAGCTCTTCAAAATAGACATCAAAGACTTTACCGACCTGTCCCTGCATCACGTTGTCGACAACACTGTCTTGATATTCCTGAAGTCTGTGAAGCCGTTCAGATGCTATTTCGCCATCAATGGCATTGTCAAATTCTGCGGCTTCTGTCAATGGACGAGGTGAGTATTTGAAACTGAACATCTGCTCAAACTGCACCTCTTTTGCGACCTTCATCGTCTCGTCAAAATCGGCATCGCTTTCACCCGGAAAACCGACGATTATGTCAGTACTGATACTGACTCCCGGAGCCATGGCACGGAGTTTTTCGATACGGTTCAAAAACCACTCCTGGCTGTAACCGCGTTTCATCGCTTTGAGAATGTCAGTCGAACCACTCTGCAGCGGAACATGCATCGACTTACAGATTTTAGGGTTATTGGCAAACTCCTCGATAAACTCATCATCCATGTGCAGAGGGTGCGGTGAGGTAAAACGAATACGTTCAACCCCCGCTACTTTACTGATTTGACGCAGCAGTTCAGTAAAGTTGACCTTTGAATGCTCGCCGGAGAAACGGCGCCCGTAATTATTGACATTTTGACCCAGTAAAAAGATCTCTTTAGCGCCTGCAGCAACCGCTTTTTTCGCCTCGTTGACGATCAGGTCAGCCGGAATAGAGATCTCGTCACCACGTGTTTTTGGAACGATACAGAAAGTACAGCTTTTGTCACACCCGATAGAGATATTGATAAAAGCTTTAAAGGAAGAGGAACGGAAATCTTTAAAAGCAAAGTCAGACTCGTCGTAATCGATGTCGATCTCAACGGCTTTGTCTCTATCTACCACCTCGGCGATCTTAGAGACATTACGTGCACCGAGCACAAAGTTGACATACGGAGCACGTTTGATGATATCTTTGCCAAGGTGAGATGCGGTACAGCCGGCAACGCCGATCTTAGCACCCGCTTTTTTCTTTTTGTTGAAGGCACCGAGTTCTGAAAAGAGTTTGTGAACTGGACGTTCACGTACAGCACAGGTGTGGATAATGATGAGATCGGCTTCTTCAGAGTTCGTTGTGATCTCGTAAGGCTCTTTCGCATTGAGTTCGGCGATCATGTGTTCGCTGTCGCGAACATTCATCTGACAGCCCAAGGTCTCTATAAACAGTTTTTTAGACATTAATCCAACTGAACCTTATAAGATGTGTACTTCGTACATATACTCATTGTCTGCAAGGCCATAACGCACTTCACGCATGTAAAAACTTTTACCGTCATTTTCAAAATGATCTTGTAGCGCCAGAAGATCTTTGTGTGAGTTTTCACGATCAAAATAGAGGATCACTGTCCCCTCTTTTTTAACCATCTCTTCAATTTTTTTGACTTCTATCTTTTTTGCTTTTGACTTAACGTCAGTACGGGCGATTTTAAGCTCCATTACTATCCTTTCTGCTGTTTCTATTATTAACTGCATTATAGCCCCCTAAGGGTTAATTTTCGCATAAATTGGCCAGGCACTTTTTAATGATAGGAACAAATTTACCATATTTGCCTGTTTTGGGGCTATAAATGTGATGAACACGCTTCTTATCTTTTCTACTGATCAGACAGTTTATT
>JAQIBF010000051.1 GCA_027859195.1 Helicobacteraceae bacterium | reverse complement strand
ATGGACCAAAATATCCGATTATGCTTATCTAAAAAGCAGTTTCGAATAAAAAAAACAGTTGCTTCCGGTTTGCGGAAGCAACTGTTTTAACGGTAAAGATAAATTTATGTAAGAGAAGAGATGTTTCTTAAACTAGAAAATTCAATCAACAAAACTGTAGATAAAATAGGGAACCTAAATGCTATTGTAATGGTACTCATGATGCTTAATGTCTGTTATGATGTCATCATGCGATACTTTTTCAATGATAGCAAAGTGGCTTTTCAGGAGCTAGAATGGCATCTTTTCTCTTTCATAATACTCATAGGCTTGGCTTACACCTTAAAAGAGGATGCCCATGTAAGAGTGGATATTTTTTATGAACGTTTTCAGCCGAAGTCAAAAGCAATTATAAATGTTATAGGTTCTGTTCTTTTTATCATACCATTTAGCTTATTGCTGATTTATGGCGGATATGAGTTTGCTTATGACTCCTACACAATGGGAGAAATCAGCGGAAATCCGGGTGGACTCACGCAAAGATGGATAGTAAAATCGTTTATAGCGATAAGATTTATTCTTCTTATCCTCGCGACAATCGGGTTTATAATTAGAAATATCAATGTCTTTTTAAATGTAGAAAAACCGACTGAATACCATGTAGAAGATAATGTTCTTTAATAAAATAGTTCAAGGTAATGTATAAATGATAGCGTTAATTATGTTTTTATCGGCTTTATTGCTGCTGCTAGTTGGATTTCCTGTTGCCTTTACCTTTGGCGGAGTCGCAATCATATTTGCGATTATTTCAGAAGGTTTTATGGGCGCAATCGATCTGTTTACGATGATGCCTTACCGTATTATGTCTACAATGACAAATACGATTTTAATGGCGATCCCCCTCTTTATATTTATGGGGATAGTGCTGCAAAAAAGTAAAATGGCGGAAAAGCTGCTTGAATCAAGCGGAATACTCTTTGGTTCGGTACGAGGCGGCCTAGCTGTCTCTACGATACTGATAGGGGCCTTGCTTGCTGCTTCTACAGGCGTCGTCGGCGCATCTGTCGTGGCCATGGGCGTTATCGCTCTTCCTGTAATGCTTAAACACAAATATGACCCAAAATTGGCATCGGGCGTTATCTGTGCTTCGGGAACACTGGGCCAAATTATTCCCCCTTCAATTGTACTTATCATACTTGCGGATGTCATGTTTGTGCCTGTAGGTGATCTTTTTAAGGCTGCTGTGATTCCGGGACTTGTCCTTGTCGGTCTATATATAGTGTATGTGCTTGTCCTGGCATATTTCAAAAAAGATGTTGCACCTGCTATTGATATGGATCAGATTACAGGGTCAAGAACAGAGCAATGGATCACGGCATTAAAGGCGATAGTGCCTCCTCTTGTGCTGATGGTACTGGTCCTTGGATCGATTTTCACAGGTTTCGCCACAGCAACCGAATCAGCTGCAATAGGCGGCATCGGGGCGATTATATTGTCTTTTATCTATAGAGAATTTTCATGGGGAATGCTGCACCAAAGCGCTCTAGAAACGGTAAAGATAACCAGTATGGTGTTTGCTATCCTTATAGCCGCTACAGCATTTTCCATGGTTTTTTCTGATATGGGAGGGGATGTCATCGTAGAAGACTTTATGATGAGTCTTCCGGGAGAGAAATGGGGCTTTTTGGCTCTTTCCATGATAGCCATCTTGTTTCTCGGATTTTTTATAGATTTTGTTGAGATATCTTTTATTGTTGTACCTATACTTGCACCGATCGCCGCGAACCTTGGGATTGATCCTATATGGTTTGCTATATTGATTGCTATGAATCTCCAGACTTCGTTTCTTACACCACCTTTTGGGTTTAGTCTCTTTTATCTCAAAGGTGTCGCCCCATCATCCGTTACAACAGCCCATATCTATAAAGGGGTCATACCTTTTATCATGATACAGGTCCTTGTGTTAGCGGCTATCATTGTTTTCCCGGAGTTCTTCGGATTTAATGGATAGATGGAGAATTTTCTTTTTCTCGCCTTTTTACTGGCAACTGGAAAGCTTTTATACCATAGAGGTTTTCCTGCCGATTTTGGAAGATCGCTCAACCTTTTTGTAATTAATATTTCACTTCCGGCTATGGTGCTTTACGAGGTACCAAAACTTTCCCTTGATTCAAGTCTGACCTTATACATTATAATGCCGTGGAGTATCCTTGTTTTTAGTGTGATGCTATTGTGGGTTCTTTTTAGATTTATCAACGTAGACAAAGGGATTAGGGCGGCACTCTATCTGCTTATACCACTTGGAAACACCTCTTTTGTAGGCATTCCGATGGTTGAGGCTTTTTATGGACAAAGCCATATTCCGCAGGCTTTGATTTATGATCAGTTTGGTACCTTTATTATTTTTGCAACCTATGGCACGGTCCTTGTCTCATTATTCTCCGGCGAGCAGATAAATCTGATCAATGTGGCAAAAAAAATAGTGATATTCCCCTCTTTTATCGCTCTTTTCATTGCGCTGCTCCTTCCCGTGCCACAGATATTTGAACCGATGCTTAAAACGCTCTCTATGACACTTGTGCCTCTTGCCATCATCTCTGTCGGATTCAGTCTTCGTCTAAAGATGGAAAAACACAAGATGATCTTTGCCATAGGGCTTTTTATAAAGCTTCTGATCTTACCAATGGCAGCATTAGCGGTTGTTAAACTTTCTGGATATGATATAAAGATAGCCAAGATCGCAGTATTCCAAGCAGGAATGGCGCCTATGATAACAGCTGGAATTTTGGCGATATCAGCAGGATTTGCACCCAGGTTTTCTGCGGCATTGGTTGGCTATGGCATTATTGCCTCTTTTGGTACGCTCCCTCTGCTCTATCTGCTGCTAGAGAGGATTTCTGGATAAAACCAGCTGCTGATACGTCCGCTCTTGGTGATAGTGCTTGTGCTCTCCGATTGCGTGTAAAGGCTAGGTCCCAACCGCTAACTAGCACTATTTCATCAGAACCGTTGGCTTGCAATAAAGGAATAGTATACGAACAGCAAAACAGGGGTCAGTCGCCACCTATAGTTTTCTTTCAAAAACTGCTACAAAGTGTAATAGATAATGGGGACAGAGATAATGGGGCTACTTTTTAATGTCTATCTTTCTTTGGACGACCGCGTTCATTCAGTGTTGAGAGTAGACCATACTTTATTGCTGTTTCCAATTGCCAGCTCTCTTCTCCCAAGGGCGCTTGTCGATTAACACTGTTACGAATCTTGTTGAGCTCTTTTTGTGGTATCGTCATATTGACTTCATCTTTCCATCTATTGTCTAGTTCGATGTACGTCTCATCTAACATCGTACGTATATTGAACACTCTTTCCGCTAAAGAACCATATATCCACTCTTCAGCTCTCTTCACTAACTTTGCCGTAAAGCATTTGCTTCGATGTAACGTATGACCGATAAATAGTAACTCTCCTCTTCAACGATAAAACTTTTATACCGTCCTTGCCAGATATGTCCAGATGTCTTATTTTTCTTATGATAATGGCGTACATGTGATGTCATCACCCATTGCATCATTTTACTGAGACTGCCTTCATACTTTGGAACCAACAAGAGATGAAAGTGGTTGGGCATAAGACAATATCCATGTAGTTCTACCTGCTCTCTTTTAAGCCCTTTTTTCAATAATCCTAAAAAATACTCATAATCATCTTGATCATGAAAGACCTGCATCTTCGTATTGCCTCGGTTGATAATATGATATATACCTCCTGCTGTCTCTCCTCTCGCTATTCGTGGCATCGCAACCCCCTATTTTAAGTAGCCTCGTCCCCAATAGCTCCCAATAGCTTCCACCTCTTTCAAGAAAGTCCAGAGACAAATTAATATTAGTAACCTGACCAATTTTTTCTCCAATAAATTCACTAATCAAAGTCCTTTACAATAAAAATTGCAAGACTATCGTAAGCTTTAAGAATTACTTGGCTACCATACTAATACAATAAGAAACAGGAAACAATATGTTAAAACAAAAAAGTTTATTTATCGGGACGCTAGGGATAGTGTTTTCGATTCTAACCGGGTGTAGCCAGAGTGACGGTTACTCGACGAGTAAAAATGAAGCTGTAGAGGTCATTCATGGCTACACCTTGCCTACAGAGCCTGACCCAACTATTAATAACTCGACATTGCTTGGCATAGACAGTAATGATAATGGCGTCAGGGATGATGTTGAGATATGGATACTTAAAAAGTATAAAGATAAACATCCTATTTATACTGAGATTGCGATGCAATCAGCCCGAGCGAGTAAAAAAGTTTTAGAAAATCCTGAGAGAGCAAAAGAATTTCATGATTATGTAAATTCGGCATATTTCTGTGCAAGTTATTATCGTGTATGTGATAACAATAGTACAATCAAGATTGATAGTTTGATTCTTGATGAGAATTTTAGAATAGAAGTTTTTAATACAGATGAAAGAGAAAAAGCATACTGGAAGTATGATTCAGTGTTAAGTGGTGATAGTTATACGATACCTTGGTGCAGCGAGAGACAACAGTTATGTGACTTTAACACAACGAAATTTGAGTAAATCCCTTGAGGTATATTGTCATCATAACAATATGTTTGTTGTTACCGTTAAGTGTATTTGCTAAAATAGACGAACGTAAAATTGACATCTATTTTGCTAATGGGATAAATACGAAATTAAATGGGATTAGAGGTGCTATTTATAATACAACAGAAGTTCTAGAACCTGCGATCAGACAAGAATTTTATCACAATGATGAAGAGATGAAAAAGTCTATTGGTAAAATCACTTATGCTTACAATCAAACAAGCGGACCAGTACTAGATATTTGGGAGTCAATTGCTCAAAAACTCAACTTTCAGGCATTGATAGATGCTTTATTTGATACAAAACATGGACCGGACTTACAAGGTCAGATAGATAAATACAGTCAAAGTATTTTAGATGGTCATCGTGTACTTGTCGTAGCTCATTCTCAAGGTAATCTTTTTACAGGAGAAGCTTATACTGCTTTAGAAGGTTGGATGAAAGATTACTTTTTTGCTGTCAGTGTAGCTTCACCAAGACTTTTTAAAATAAAGTCAAATACACCGCATATTGCTTTTGCCAATGATATTGTTCCTTATCTAGGTGGAGTGTTTATTCCTATTGGAAATCCAAATGGCGAGGTAGGGTCTATCGAATCACATGCCTTTACATATTATATGGGGTACCCTAGTGAAAAGAGCCATGTTTCGACAAATGTAGCTAAAATCAAGATTATGAAGGCTATTTCAGGTGGCTATACAACATTAAATCAGGTTATGTCTCAATGGAATCCAACCAAACCTTGTTCAGAAATCTCTCTAGTAACACACATTGAAGAAAGCTCGGGACTCGAAGATATACCGGATGTAAAAATTATTTCTGCAAAAGGAAAACTTTTTGAAGTTGATGGTCAGTATGTTAAGGCAGACAGTGACTACATTCCTGACGAGAATGGAAGCGAAGAAACGGTAACTATACCGACAGCGCACAGTGGTTTGATTACCGTAGGTTTAAGTTGGCTTAACAATGCACATGATTTAGACTTGAGTTTTGGAGCAGGGGTTAAGGATATATCGAGTTCTGAAGGTGTTTTAGCAGAGCACTATTATGTACAGAGTGAAGATGACATCTCTCCAGGGACATATGGAATAAGTGTAACGGGAGGGGTGGCCCCTTGGGCAGATGAAGCTTGTACCAATGTAAAAAATTCAAAGGACACTGTAGGAATAAGTATTGGAAGTCCTGGAGGCGGTGCATTTTTTACTGTTGATACGAGGAGTATTGGAGAGTTAAACATTGGAAATGTAGCGGATCTGATTGTCTGTGAAATGGGTGATACCATGTGTCCAGATAGAACTAAAATAGTTAAGACAGTAGGCGATTCTATTCTGGAGGTATGTAATGGTGATTGCAGTGGCATATTTGAAGACAGAACCCCTAGCTTAACGTACCTATATGAGTTAGAGTTAAAACATTCTCAAGCTCTCAATGGTCCAATAGCAGGTGCAGAAATTAATGTTTATAAAGCTAACGAATACATTGATGATACACGGAAGTTATTGTTCACTGGTGCTACAACAACGGGTACTTCTATCTATACGGCAGGTCTGATAAATTTTCCGGCTGAGCTTAGTGATACGTTGGAAGATAACGAAGCTTATATTATTGAGATTGTTGGAGGCAGTGATATTGATCTTGATGATAACAAACAGATAGATGTCACACCAACAATCAATCATGGGACAATGCATGCACTCTTAAGTGGAAAAGAGATCAAGAACAAAGGGTTTAAGATTAACATCTTAACAGAGATAGCATATCAGGTTTCAAAAGGGAATTTGAGGGATGCTGACGATGAGACATTAATATTTAAACTCAATGATGTAGCAAGTCGTCTTTTGAAAGAAGATGTAAATGGTGATGATATTGTTGATAAAGATGACCTTTTAAAATGGATTCCGTCTTCTGATCAAGATAAAATGTCTGTTGATTTTAAAACAGAAGTTTTTCCAATTATTACGAAACTATATAGAAACGAAGATATATATCTTGATGTCTACAAACTATTATATGCTGATAAGATTGAAGTCGAAAGTACGGGGGTAGCAAATAATATTTATATCAGTCTTAACAGCTACGCCGACCTTTCACAGCTTCAGAAAGAGGACTTTGTTCTTAAAGACAGCAGTGGCAACAGTGTCGACTTTACCTTTACCATTATTGATGGCAAGGTTGTCATTGACCCGTTGAACGACTTGGTTGATGGGCAAAGCTACACACTCTCCTTTGACCTGAAGATCTATGACAGCCAAGATAATCTCTATGTAGATACACAACGGCATACATTCACTATTCCGGATATAACACCGCCGGTGATTCAGGAAAGTACGATTCATTTTAATGAGAATTATGGAGGGGATCTATCATTTAATGCTAGCGATCCAAGTACACCGTTGACGTTTAGTATAGCTGGCGGTACGGATAGCGCGCTTTTTGAAATCAAAAATGCATATGTCGGTTACGACATGTATGCAGGTAGAATCTATTTCAAAGAAATACCAAACTACGAACGGCCTGCTGATAGTAATGGTGACAATATTTACGAACTCGATATTAGTGTTGCAGACAGTTTTGCAAATACAACAATGCAGAGTATTCGAATCATCGTTGACGATGTTACGGAAGGGCCTCTTCTGGCAGATACTAATATGACTGTTAATGAAAACATGCCGATTGGAACGTATGTCGGAACGATGACGGTTGTCAACGAAGGAGATGGTAACTTGACGGAGTTCTCTTTGTCAGATGACAATTTCAGGATTGACAGTGAAGGCAAAATTTATACGAGAGTTGCTTTTGATTACGAAAGGATTAGCGAATTTAAATTAGGAATAAGAGCAAAGAATAATGTAGATGCTTGGGCAGCTACAAGATATGCCTTCGTCTCGATCACTAACATTCCAGAACCTTTGCCGGAAGTTCATGCATTGACAGGCAGCATGGATGACCATGCCCCTCAAGGCAAAGTGGTTGGACAACTGTATATTTATCCGGGTTTAGATGAAGCAGTTGAAGTAAGGTTGACCGGTGAAGGAGCTGAAGACTTTGATGTTAACGCATCCGGTCATATTACTGTTTCGGCTATTGCTGATCTTAATCATGAAGTGCAAAAACAGTACAACCTAAAAGCGATAGCAAGTAACAGCTACGGTGCGAGTGGCGAAGCGAATGTCACTATCTATCTCAATATGTGGAGCAAGCAGATGGGTTCGGGTGACTATGATAGGGTAGAAGTGACCGCTACCGATAATTTAAATAATGTCTATTTTGCCGGGAAAGTTGACAATAAAATAAGAGTGACCATATATGATACCTTTGGCACCCTTGTATGGGCAAAAGATTTAAATCAAACCCAGAATATGGGTATACGTTCGATGGTGGTAGATGAGAACGGAACTATCTATTTGGCAGGTTCCAAAAACACCGGACGAACCTATACATTATACGGTGCTACGAATCACCGATACGCGGCATCGGTTCTGGCGCTTTCGTCAAACGGCGATGTACTTTGGTCGAAAGATTTTGATGTCGATGCGGCCCGTTACGATGAGTTCTCTAAAATATTATTGGGTGATGATGGCGGCTTGTATCTCTCCGGAAAAACTTATGGGTCTTTTCCCGGGTATGCGAATCAAGGTAATTATGATTTGATATTGGCAAGACTGACGACTTTAGGAACAACAGACTACGTTTACCAAACGGGTACTTCAGCATATGAATATATTATTGACATGACGTTCAATCAAAGTAACGAACTCTATATCCTTACCAACCAGTCGAATGCGACAGTTCATCAGATCAACCTTTCCGATGGACACATTCTTTTTAGTAAATCGTTGAGTGCTCCAAGTCAAAACTCGTATTATACTTTTAAAGGTTTTGATTTTGATGCCGAGAATAATCTGTATGCTCTAGTACAGGATTACATATGGTGGGAAACGAGAGTTGGGGACCAGTACTCTTATGGTGAAAATGCCAATATCGTTGTTTTGAAAATGGATCGAGACTTTAATGAAGTGTGGAGTAGAAGTTACGGCTCTCCAGCGAGGGAATTCCCAAAAGATATACAAATCAACTCAAACAATGAAGTTTATGTTATGGGAGAGACGGAGGGAAGTCTTTACAGCAATGTCTCAAAAAAGCCTTATATGGCAGATTATGATGATGATTTTTTCCTGATAAAGGTTGATGCAACCGGACAGATGCTGCAAGCCAAACAGTTCGGGACGATAGGTTATGACTATGTGAATGCTATGATAATTGACAAAAATAATGATATCTATTTGGGCGGCGGTGTCGCCCGATCTTTGGACGGGAATTTTGATTTTGACGGCAGCGATGCGTTCTTGATGAAAGTTCCATACTGACGACCAACGATTTGTACACACTAAGAAGAGCAGGATAAAGTAAACTTAAAGCTAATCTGAGTATAATTCGCCAACTTTTAATCAGGACATTAATTTGTCCTGACAAAGACTAAAAGAGTACTTTATGGACTCTTGGTGTCGGAGAGGGTGTTTTACCTTCTCTTTACGGGCTTGACCTGATCATTGCAAATGTTGAACTCCGTTAACTGCCTTGTGGTTGTTAATCGAGTCTTGTGATGATGAGTTTAGTGCTGACACTAAGCGTTTTTAGAGGACTCTTAACTAAAACAAGGAAACATATATGTACGCAATCATTAAAAATGGTGGTAAGCAGTATAAGGTTCAAGAGGGCGATATTCTTCTTCTTGATAAAATGGACCTGGCTGCAAAAGACACTATTGAGATCAAAGAAGTTCTAGCTGTAAATGCTGGTGAGCTTGTAGTCGGAGCACCATTCGTAGAAGGCGCTGTTGTAACTGCAGAAGTAATCAACGAAGGTCGTGATAAGAAAGTTGTCATCTTCAAAAAGCGTCGTCGTAAAGACTCAAAAGTTAAACGTGGTTTCCGTCGAGATTTTACTCGCGTTCGTATCACTAAAATCGCTGCATAAGCACATTAAGAAGGAGAAAGACATGCCACACAAAAAAGCTCAAGGTAGTACTCAGAATAATCGTGACTCAACAGGTCGTCGGTTAGGTGTTAAGAAGTTTGGTGGTGAGACAGTACGTGCAGGTAACATCGTTATCCGTCAACGTGGAACTAAAGTTCATCCAGGTAAAAACATGGGAATGGGTAAAGATCACACTCTTTACGCACTTGTAGACGGTATTGTTGTATTCGAAAGAAAAGACAAACACCGTAAGCAAGTTTCAATTATTCCTGCTGTATAAGCATTTTAAAACAGACCCTATTTATAGGGTCTCTTCTTTCACTTCAAATAGTTAATACTGTATTTTTTTATTACAAATATATAATGTTAAATATTTTTAGCAGTCTATTCTTTATTAAACTTCTATTACAAAGAGATATTTCGCCTCATTGTGAGGCTAGCTTTAGTGCCATAGCGGCCAGCGCAGTGGTTTGGGCTTTGCTCAAACTGCGTTCAAATAACGTAAGGACAAACAATGTTTACAGATCAGGTCACATTAAAACTATCATCGGGAAAAGGCGGCCAAGGCTGTGTTGCATTTAGACGCGAAAAGTTTGTAACAAACGGCGGTCCAAACGGCGGCGATGGCGGAAAGGGCGGTGATGTCATTTTCCGCGTGGATAATAATTCGCATACATTGTCTGGGTTTAAAGGCCGAAAAAGCATGAAAGCCGAAGGCGGAAAACCGGGTGAAGGTTCTCGGATGACGGGTAAATCAGGTGCACCACTTTATATTACTGTCCCACCGGGCACACAAGTCATTGATAAAGAGACCGGCGAAGTGCTTTTTGACCTCGTAACAGATGGTTATGAAGTGCGTTATCTCCAAGGCGGCAGAGGCGGTCTCGGAAACTTTCACTTTAAGTCATCGACCAACCAGCAGCCGCGTTACGCACAACCGGGTGAGCCTGGAGTTGAACGTGAGATCATACTTGACCTTAAACTGATCGCAGATGTGGGACTGGTCGGTTTTCCAAATGTCGGTAAATCTACGTTGATCTCAACCGTTTCAAATGCACGTCCTGAAGTGGCTAATTATGAGTTCACAACATTGACGCCTAAGCTGGGACAGGTCGATGTAGGTAACTATGAGTCATTTGTAATGGCGGATATTCCGGGTATTATCGGTGGGGCTTCTGATGGAAAAGGTCTCGGTCTAGAGTTCCTTCGCCACATTGAGCGTACAAAGACGCTTCTTTTTATGATCGATATTGACAATTACCGCGGGATGAAAGAGCAGTTTGACACATTGAAAGTCGAACTTGAACAATTCTCTAAGGAATTGCATACCCGTTCATACGCTATCGCGTTAACACGTACAGATGCGATCTTAGAAGAAGAAGCAGTCACAAGAGCAGAATCTTTTATTAGAGAACTTGGGCTTGAACGAGTCACTAAAAGCCGTTATGGTTTTGAAAGCAGATTACCTTGTTATGAACAAGATGATCACGAGGGAACAGTGGAGTTTGATACCACAAAGCCACTTTTTATTGCGCCTATCTCATCGGTAATGCACACAAACATTGATGGGCTGCGTTATGCGCTTAACAACCTGGTGAGTAAAAACCGCTAATGAAACGTCTGGTTGTTAAAGTTGGCAGCGCTGTTTTAACGGAAAATGATGGCATAGCGCTCAATCGCATGCAGAACCTTGTCGATTTTGTCTATGATCTCTCTACTCAATTTGAAGTCATCCTCGTCTCTTCGGGTGCCGTTGCAGCAGGGTTTACCAAGTTGCAGCTCGATCGCAGTGAATTGCACAATAAACAGGCTCTTGCTTCTATTGGTCAGCCGTTTTTGATGGAACTTTACAATAGAAAATTTTCCAAATACGATATTATCTGTTCACAAGTCCTTGTCACGGCAGCGAACTTTCAGAGTCGTGAAGAAGCGCAACGTATTAAAAACACCGTGGATGCTCTTTTAGAAAACGGGGTTCTTCCTATCGTCAATGAAAATGATGTGACGGCTACCGCTGAATTAGTACTGGGTGACAATGACCAACTCTCCGCGTATACGGCTGACGCTGTAAATGCTGAATTACTGTTGATCCTCTCTGATATTGATGCGTATTATGATCATGATCCGCGACATCATAGTGATGCAAAGATATTGAAAGTCGTTTCGTCTATAAGTGACGAGGAACTTTCAAGAGAGGTTTCGCCAAACACTACTTTTGCAACCGGCGGTATCGTTACAAAACTAAAAGCAGCCAACTACATGCTGGAACATAATGGTGCGATGTTCTTGAGCTCAGGTTTTGATCTCTCCGATGCCAAGTCATACTTTTTAGAGGGTATTCACAAAGGTGGAACGCTTTTTACTACAGGAGTACATTAATGAATGTCATTTTTATGGGTACGCCGGACTATGCAAGTGAGATACTAGAAGCGCTGGTCGCTGACGAATCGATCAATGTTGTGGCTGTCTACACACAACCGGATAAGCCTGTAGGTCGTAAAAAAGTGATGACGCCGCCTATCACCAAAACAGTTGCCTTAGCCAACAATCTGCCTGTGTATCAGCCTTCACGTCTGCGTGATGAAGAGACGGTTGCTGAACTGTTGCAAATAGAATGTGATTATATTGTGGTGGCAGCCTATGGACAGATCTTGCCAAAAGCAGTGCTGGACCATGCCCCATGTATTAATTTACACGCTTCTATCTTACCTTACTATCGCGGTGCCAGCCCGATTCAGCAAGCTATATTGAACGGGGACAAAGAGACAGGTGTTACTGCAATGTTAATGGATGTCGGACTGGACACCGGTGATATCTTAAAAATAGAGAAGATCGAGATTGCAGACGATGAGATGGTCTCTATACTGTTTGACCGTTTAACGAAATGTGCAACGGCACTTACCCTTGATGTATTGAAAAATTTCAGTAACTATACACCGCTCCCACAGGACGATACCAAGTCAACCCACTGTACGAAGATAACAAAGGAAGAGGGCCTTGTCAGCTTTGACGATGCAGCGTCTCTTTACAACCGTTATCGTGCTTATACCCCTTGGCCGGGTATCTATCTTGAGAGTGGTCTGAAGATCAAAAAAATGATGCTTTTGGAGCGTGATGAAAAGCATGATCCAGGGGAGATCCTCAGTATTGAAAAAGAGAGTATCGCCGTTGGATGTGCAAAAGGTTCACTTCGTATTGAACTTGTTCAGCCCGTTTCAAAAAAAGAGATGAGTGTCATTGCTTATCTTAACGGTAAGAGGCTTTCTCTTGCAGATACTCTCGCTTGATTCAGTAGATTCTACTCAGCGTTATCTGTTAGATGCGTTAAAAAAGGGGAAGCACGCTTCTCCTGTATGTGTAACTGCCAGGCATCAGGAGTCTGGAAGAGGAAGTCGAGGCAACAGCTGGAGCGGGTTGGACGGCAACCTCTTTTTCTCTTTTTCCATATCGCGGAGGGATCTGCCTAACGATCTGAAACTGGAATCTTCTTCTATCTACTTTACTTATATATTAAAAGAGCTTTTGGCCGAGATGGGATCTTCACTTTGGTTAAAATGGCCCAATGATTTTTATCTCGATGATAAGAAGATAGGCGGGGCGATCACTAACCTTTACAAAGATGAGCTTGTCTGCGGGATTGGGCTCAACACAAAGGTTTCACCGGAAGGTTTCTCAAAAATGGATATTGAAATTGAAAATGCGACACTCTTGAGACATTACATGGCTATCTTAAATAATCCGCCATCGTGGAAGAAGATTTTTAGTAAGTATGAGATAGAATTTGTCAAAAGTAAACGCCACTTCACCCATAGCGGTGATACAAAACTTTCATTAGAAAATGCAAGATTATTAGACGACGGCTCTATAGAGTGCGATGGTCAAAGGATATTTAGTTTAAGATGAGCGAGATTATAGTAATTGCCAACCAGAAGGGTGGTGTAGGAAAAACAACAACTGCTGTTAACCTTGCTGCTTCTTTGGCAGTTGAAGGTAAAAAAGTACTATTAATCGATGCCGACCCCCAAGCGAATGCTACAACGTCGCTTGGTTATAGCCGTAATGATTATGAGTTTAATATCTACCATGTCTTGATAGGTACGAAAAAGCTTCGTGATATCATCTTAAAAACTGAGATAGCAACACTTGCCCTGGCCCCGGCTAATATCGGTTTAGTCGGTGTTGAAAAAGAGTATTACGATGCAGGTAATACCAAAGGTCGTGAACTGATCATGAAGAAGGCTTTGGCTCAGGTAAAAGGCACATACGATTACATTGTCATTGATTCACCTCCTGCTCTTGGACCGATGACGATCAATGCCCTTGCTGCAGCAAATTCTGTGATCATCCCTATTCAGTGTGAGTTCTTTGCACTTGAGGGGCTGGCACAACTGTTGAATACAGTACGTCTGATTCGCAAGACGATCAACCCGCACCTCGAGATCAAAGGTTTTCTGCCGACAATGTACAGTGCACAAAACAACCTTTCAAAACAGGTCTTTGCCGACTTGCGTCAACATTTTGATAATAAACTGTTTAAAGACATAGATGAAGAGTTAATTGTTATTCCACGCAATGTACGTTTGGCTGAAAGCCCAAGTTTTGGGAAACCGGCGCTGTTGTACGATGCAAAATCGAGTGGATCCATTGCTTATCAAAGTCTAGCGCAAGCTATTATTGCGTAAGAGGTAGATCAGTGGCTAAAAGTAAAATAAAATCATTAGGTCGTGGTCTTGGTGAACTTCTGGGCGAGATGGAAGAGGCGTATGACAGTGAAGTACCTAGTACAGAGTCAGTTGTAGACCTTCCTCTCTCCCATATCAAAGCAAACCCTTATCAGCCTCGGAAATATTTTGACGAACGTTCGTTAATTGAACTGGCTGATTCAATTAAAACATATGGTCTTATACAACCCATTGTCGTTGTAGAAGATATAGATGGTTATATTCTGGTTGCAGGTGAACGTCGTCTTCGTGCAAGTAAGATTGCGAAACTAAAAACCATACGCGCAGTGATCGCACATATAGATGACGAAAAGATGCGACAACAGGCACTGATAGAAAATATCCAACGAGACGAACTTAACATCGTTGACTTGGCCTATGCTTACGGTGAGCTGCTTGAAGTACACGGCATCACACATGATGAACTCTCATCTATGGTACATAAATCACGCGCCCATATTACCAACACGTTGCGTCTGTTACAGCTCTCAAAAAAGACATTGGCAGCACTTAAAGAGGCTAGGATTACGGCTGGGCACGCTAAAGTTCTTGTGGGTCTGAGTGAAAAAGAGCAAGCAACCCTTGTCGCTTCGATTGTTGGTCAAAAACTGACAGTCCGCGATGTTGAAGCAATGACAAAATCAATGAAGAACAGTACCCCTCCCGTTGCAAAAAAAGTGGACAGAGCAAGTTTCGATTTTGGTATGCTGAAAGATCGTTTTAATGATCTTGGCATTAAAACCAAAGCAAAATCAAATGAGATCACGCTCTCTTTTGATAGTGAAGAAGCGATCGAAAAGCTCTTGAACAAGCTCAATAAGTGAAGCTTCTTTGAGTAGTATATGTTATATTACTTTTTTGAAAAACTTATCTTGTTAACGAGATTTTTCTCTTTTTGCTTATGCTTCCAAAGTTAAGCTGTTTTCATATAAAAAATATGTCACTTTTTAGCGCGCTGTTCTATAAAATCTCACTTTATTTTTAATTTCCCTATTTTCTTCTGTATGTTTAACAATAGCTTTACCTAGAGTGTAGTAAGATTGCGCAACTTTTAGGAGGTGGTATGTTAGATATAAATCCGTTGCTGTTAAGCATCACGATCGTAGTCTTCCTTATCCTTATTGCCGTTCTAAACAGTTTGCTTTTTAAACCTCTATTCAATTACATGAATGAGCGTGATGCAAGTATCAAAAGTGATCATGACAAAGTTGGTAACAACGATGCTCAGATCGCTGAGTTGACTGCACAAGCGCTAAGCATTGTAAATGAAGCGAAGTTGGAAGCTGCGGCAATAAGAGAGAAAGTGGTTGCAGAAGCGAAAGAACTCGCAGATAGCAAAATTGAAGCAAAACGTGCTGAATTAGCGAAAGACAAAACTGAGTTTGAAAAATCATTAGCGGAAACGCGTGAGACTCTAAAAAACTCACTTTTGTCGCAAGTGCCTCTTTACAAAGAAGCAGTTAAAGCTAAGTTCAGTCAAATATAAGGAAACGATGTGAGTAAAATTCTTTTACCATTATTGTTTGTAGCTACGTCACTGTTTGCATCTGAGCATACAGCTGACGCTGGTACAGACATTGTACAGCGCACCGTTAACTTCGTTATCTTTGCAGGTGTCCTTTGGTACTTGTTGGCAGAACCGGTGAAAAACTACTTTAGTGGTCGTTCACAGGGGATTGCTGACGAACTGCAAAAGGTGCAAGACAGACTCAGAGAGTCAAAGCAAGCCAAAGAGGCAGCTGAAGCTAAGATCAACAAAGCTAAGAAATTGGCTGAGGAGATTGTTGCTACAGCCTCTAGAGAGGGTAAGATCTTAAATGAGAAGATCCTCAATCAGTGTGATACTGATCTAGAGAATATGCAGAAACAAAGTGTTGCTGTTATGGCGCTTGAACAACGTAAAATGGTTCGTCAACTTGTTGATGAGATCATGGGCGATGTTTTGACTCAGGAGAGTTCTTCACTTGACAAAGATGCGATGGCTAACATTATAATGAAGAAGGTGGCGTAGATGCAAGAACTAATCGCAAAACGCTACATTAAAGCATTAGGTGAAGCAACAGGCTCTGAATCTTTAGTAAATCTTGCTGAAGTGTTCAGTGCTATTGCTGCAAGTTTTTCTGATGAGAAATTTCTCTCAGTCATGGAAAACCCAGATGTTGCAAAAGCAGATAAAGAATCAATTCTACTGGATGCAGTTAAGTCTGCAGGTAGTGAGAAGTTGAATAACTTTTTGAAACTTTTGGTAGAAAACGGACGTATCAGTACCATTCCTGCAATGGCTGAAGAGATGCGTAAAGAGATCGCTCGTAGTTCTAAGAACTACAGCGGTGTCGTTTATAGCAATGAAGATGTGGATGCAAAGACATTAACTGACCTGAGTGCAGGTCTGGGTAAAAAAGTCGATGCAACAGTTGAACTTACATTTGTCAAGAGTGACTATGACGGCCTTAAAGTCGATGTAGATGACCTTGACATGGAGATTGATTTCTCTAAAACACGTGTTAGAACACAACTTGTAGAACATATCTTAAAAGCAATCTAAATAGGAGGCAAACAAAGTGGTAGCTAAAATTCAAGCTGATGAAATCAGTTCAATTATTAAAGAGCGTATTGACAACTTTGAACTAAGTGTTGATATTAACGAAACTGGAAAAGTTATTTCTTACGCAGACGGCGTTGCTCAGGTCTATGGCATGAGTAAGGTTATGGCTGGTGAGATGGTCGAATTCGAAGACGGGACTCAAGGTCTTGTACTTAACTTGGAAGAAGCAAGTGTCGGTGTTGTTCTTCTCGGTAAGTCAGAAGTTCTGAGTGAAGGTATGAGCGTTAAACGTCTTGGTAAACTTCTTAGTGTACCAGTCGGTGACGCAGTTATCGGACGTGTAGTAAATGCACTTGGCGAACCAATTGATGGTAAAGGTCCAATCGAAGCTACTGAAATGCGTTTCGTAGAAGAGAAAGCACCTGGAATCATGGCACGTAAATCGGTACATGAGCCGCTTGCAACAGGTATTAAAGCGATTGATGCACTAGTGCCAATTGGTCGTGGTCAACGTGAACTTATTATTGGTGACCGTCAGACTGGTAAAACAACAGTTGCACTTGATGCTATCATCAACCAAAAAGGTAATGGTGTTATCTGTGTATACGTTGCGATAGGTCAAAAAGAATCTACAGTTGCTCAAATTGTTCGTCGTCTTGAAGAGCATGGTGCTATGGAATATACTATTGTTGTATCATCTACTGCAGCTGAAGCAGCAGCACTTCAGTTTCTTGCACCGTATACCGGTGTAACTATGGGTGAGTATTTCCGCGATAACGCACGTCATGGTTTGATCGTTTATGATGATCTTTCTAAACATGCAGTAGCTTACCGTGAGATGTCTCTTATCCTTCGTCGTCCTCCAGGTCGAGAAGCATATCCAGGTGATGTTTTCTACCTACACTCTCGTCTTCTTGAGCGTGCAGCTAAACTTAATGATGAAGAAGGAGCTGGTTCTTTGACTGCTCTTCCAATTATTGAGACTCAAGCAGGTGATGTTGCGGCGTATATCCCGACAAATGTTATCTCTATCACTGATGGTCAGATCTTTTTGGAAACTGACCTTTTCAACTCAGGTATCCGTCCAGCGATCAACGTTGGTCTTTCAGTATCTCGTGTTGGTGGTGCAGCGCAGATCAAAGCAACTAAACAAGTTGCCGGAACATTGCGTCTTGATCTTGCTCAGTACCGTGAACTTCAAGCATTTGCTCAGTTCGCATCTGACCTTGACGAGATCTCTCGTAATCAACTAGAGCGTGGACAGAGAATGGTAGAGGTGCTTAAGCAACCTCAATTCTCACCACTTTCAGCAGAGCAGCAAGCAATGATCATTTTTGCTGGTAACGAAGGTTACCTTGATGACATTCCACACACATCTGTTGTTAAATTTGAGGCTGAGCTTTATCCATTTGTTGAAGCGTCTTACCCACAAATTTTCGAAAATATTAGAAGTACATCGAAAATTGATGATGAGACAAACGCAATGATGAAAAAAGCGCTTGAAGAGTTCAAAGCATCTTTTATCGCTGAATAAGAAGGACCATTATGGCCAACTTGAAAGATATTAAAAGAAAGATAGGAAGTGTCAGTAACACGCAAAAGACTACGCGTGCTATGAAGCTTGTTTCGACTGCAAAGCTACGCCGCGCAGAAGAACTGGCACGTCGCTCTCGTCTATTTGCTGAAAAAACAAATGCCATGATCCAAGATATTGCATTCCAGATCGAATGTACTAAAATGGGCGGCATTGACAACCGTTGTTTCGAAACTATCGAAACACCTAAAATGGTTGATATTATCTTTGTTACGGCTGACAAAGGTCTGTGTGGCGGTTTTAATATTCAAACAATTAAAGCAGTCAACAAACTGATGAAAGAGTTCAAAGAAGAAAAAGTTAAAGTTCGCATGCGTGGAATCGGTAAGAAAGGTAACGAGTATTACCGATACAACGAAGTTGAACTGCTTGATGCGGTAAATGATCTAAGCTCCGCTCCAGATATGGGACGTGCTGCTGAGTTTATTACAACATCGATCAATGACTTTAAAGACGGTAAGACAGATGGTGTTTATATTATCCATAACGGATATAAAAATATGATCACACAAGAGCTGCATGTAGATCGTGTACTTCCGGTAGATACAGATGCGTTTGATTGTACTGAAAGTACAAACAAGTCACTTCTTGAGATCGAAGCGGAAGACAGCGAGAAGATGCTGGATTCACTGCTTACTAAATATGTTGAGTACAACATGTATTATGCGTTGATCGACTCCGTAGCTGCAGAGCACTCTGCTCGTATGCAAGCAATGGATGCAGCAACAAATAATGCAAAAGAGATGGTTAAGACGCTTAATGTCAAGTACAATAAAGCGCGCCAAGAAGCAATCACAACAGAACTGATAGAGATTATCAGTGGTGTTGAGTCAATGAAATAATGGAGGAAACAATGGTTGGTAAAATAATCCAAGTAATGGGTCCAATTGTTGATGTTGAATTCGAAGGAAAACTTCCTGCGATCAATGAAGCAATTGATGTTAAAGGTGGAACTGGCGATAACACATTCCGTCTTGTTCTCGAAGTAGCTGCACATATCGGTGGCGGTCGTGTTCGTACGATCGCTATGGATATGAGTGAAGGTCTTGTACGTGGTCAGGAAGCTGTCGCAACTGGCGCTCCTATCTGCGTTCCGGTTGGAGATAAAGTCCTTGGACGTATCTTCAACGTAATCGGTGAGACGATCGATGGCGGTGAGCAGGTTTCTGACGCACCTATGTGGTCAATCCACCGTGATCCACCTCCATTCATTGAGCAGTCAACTAAGACTGAGATGTTTGAAACAGGTATCAAAGTCGTTGACCTTCTGGCACCCTATGCAAAAGGTGGTAAAGTCGGTCTATTCGGTGGTGCGGGTGTTGGTAAAACAGTTATCATCATGGAGCTTATTCACAACGTTGCACATGGTCACGAAGGTCTTTCTGTCTTTGCCGGTGTTGGTGAAAGAACACGTGAAGGTAATGACCTTTACCACGAGATGAAAGATTCAAACGTTTTGGACAAAGTTGCACTGTGCTACGGTCAAATGTCTGAGCCTCCAGGAGCACGTAACCGTATCGCGCTTACTGGTCTTACAATGGCTGAGTACTTCCGTGATGAGCAGGGTCTTGATGTTCTTATGTTTATCGATAACATCTTCCGTTTCGCACAGTCAGGTTCAGAGATGTCTGCACTTCTTGGCCGTATCCCTTCAGCAGTTGGTTACCAGCCGACACTTGCTCGTGAAATGGGTGCGCTTCAAGATCGTATTACATCAACAACTAAAGGTTCGATCACTTCAGTTCAGGCTGTATATGTTCCTGCAGATGACTTGACGGATCCGGCTCCGGCTTCTGTTTTTGCTCACCTTGATGCAACAACAGTTCTTAACCGTAAAATTGCTGAAAAAGGTATCTACCCAGCGGTAGATCCTCTTGACTCTACATCTCGCCTTCTTGATCCTGCGATCATCGGTGAAGAGCACTATAAAGTTGCTCGTGGTGTACAGCAGACACTTCAAAAGTACAAAGATCTTCAAGATATCATTGCGATTCTTGGTATGGATGAACTTTCTGAAGATGATAAAGCAGTTGTTGAACGTGCTCGTAAAATTGAGAAATTCCTTTCTCAACCATTCTTCGTTGCTGAAGTGTTTACCGGAGCTCCGGGTAAATATGTCAGTCTTGAAGACACGATCAAAGGTTTCAAAGGAATCCTTGAGGGTGAATATGACCACATGCCAGAATCTGCATTCTATATGGTTGGTGATATGAAAGAGGCTATCGCTAAAGCCGAGAAATCTAAAAAGTAGCATTGCTGTTTTTTATAAGAAGGTTTAATTATGGAAACTCTTAATTTAGAAATCGTAACACCAAGTGGTCTTATCTTTAACGGAAAAGCTACTGAAGTTACTTTACCAGGGGAAGAGGGAGAATTCGGTGTTCTTCCTCATCATGCTGCGCTTACAACACTACTTAAAGCAGGTGTCGTTGACATTGTTAAAGAGGACAAAAGCGTTGAATCTGTCGTTGTGAACTGGGGTGTTGTTCAAGTTGATGAAGCAAAAGTAGTAGTACTGGTTGACGGTGCTGTTGCTATTCGTGGCGAAAGCGAAAGCGAAATCGCTAAAGCACTTGATGAGGCTAAGACACTTCTTTCTGACGTTTCTGACTCTAATCTTGCTATTGCTTCAGTATCTGCAAAGATCGAATCAGCAGCACATAGGCTTATATAAAGCTTATGGAAAACTTTAACGACTTTATCTCCCAAAGTCATGGTGTCACACTCACGGTGTTGGCACTTCTCTCTGTATACTTTATTTTGATCAATTGGGTCTTCTTTTATCGGTTTTTCTCAGTTAACAGCTGGATCGATCGTGAAACTCTTTCACTGGAACAGCTGCTAATGGGTGGTGCAAATGTAACGACAAATGCCTACCTCCATAAGTTTATAAGTTCCAGTTCAAAAATTACAAGAGAGATCTTTGACTTAGGGATGTTTTCTGCAACTAAAGAGTCCACGAAAGGGCTATCCTACCTTTCTGTAGTGGCGTCAACTTCACCGTTTATTGGTTTGTTTGGTACAGTTGTCTCTATATTGGATACGTTTGACGATATCGGTGGTGCAGGTGGTATGAATATGATCGCTGCAGGCGTTTCTGATGCTCTCATTGCAACAGCCGGCGGTATCTTTGTTGCGATCTTTGCCTACACATATCATCAGATATTAAAACGACGTGCATTTGAGTTGAACGGCTTGATCCGTATGCAACGCGATGCGGTACTTTCACGTCTAGCTGAAGAGTCGTAATGAACGATTTCGATTGGGAAGAGTCACCAGAACTTAACATCACACCACTTGTGGATGTAATGCTTGTTCTTTTGGCCATTCTCATGGTTATTGCTCCTACTGTGATCTACGAAGAGATGATCAAATTACCACAAGGTTCGGCCACAAAACAGATAGAAAAAAAAGCGCCTGTCCATATTACTGTTGATGAAAAAGGCAAAGTTGTTGTGAATAAAGAGAATTTTGATCTGCAAGGTTTTGCAGATAACTTTTATCTTTATTCCCAAAAACTTGACAAAGAGGCTACGGTACTGATCAGTGCAGATAAAACACTGGATTATGGTCTAGTTATGTCTATCCTTGCTGCAGTGAAACAGGCTGGTTTCACAGAAGTCTCTCTTGCAACTAACGGTTAGTTTCGACACGTTATACTTTCAAAAAGAGGCAAGGTAGTCAATGGTGAAATACAGCCGTGAAGATCGCTACTTTTACTTAAGTGGTCTCATATCATTAAGCCTCTTCTCCGCAGTTGTTGCTCTTTTTATATTTGTGCTTTTGCATAAAAGTTCTATTGACACTTTTGCCATGCAAGAGGACAACTATATCTCTGTCTCTCTGGACATGGATGTTGTTATTCCTACTCAAAACAGTGCTAAACCGGCAGTTGAACCTACCCCGAAACAAGAGATAATTCCAGAACCTGAGCCTGTTGTCAATGAGATAGAGAGTACACCGGAACCTGTCAATACTGATGTTTCATCTCTGTTTGATGATGTTTGGACACAAAGTGCAGACACTAAGGTTGTAAAAAAAGAGGACACAGTCGAGACGAAGCGCCTTGCTGCTATTGAAAAACGCATCAAGACAAAAGAGACCAGCAATTTACAAAAAGCGAGTGATACGATCAAGACGCTAGAGCTGGTGAAACCATCTATAGAGGTTGTCGGGGCATCTGCTTCCACCGCACCCGAGGTAAACGAGTATTTGGCTAAAATACATGCACAGGTAAAAAGTAAATTTTACCCACCTGCCAGTAGTGAGGGTGAGAGTGCAAAGGTGAGTGTGACGCTTAATGCAAATGGAAATGTCACACGTTATAGGGTCCTAGTGTATTCAGGTTCAAACATCTTCAATGAAGAAGTTGATCGACTGCAAAGCAGACTAGAAAGAATGACTTTTCCACAAAATCCAGATGGAAAGAGTATTTCACTGGTTATTATATTAACAGTTGAGGAGTAATTATGCGTATAATTTTCGGGGTATTTTTTTCGGCACTTTTATTATGGGGTTCTGATGCCACTATCGAGGTTACAAAGAGTGTAGACGCACTGCCGTCGATAGCAGTTGAAGATGCGTCATCTGACTACAATGACGGATTAAGCCAACGCTTCTATCGTGTGTTGGTAAGCGACTTGAATGTACTGAGTATCTTTAATGTTGATCGTGACTATGTTAACGCAGCGTTCAGTGATGAAAATGTTGCTGATTCGCATAAAGAGATCAATTATGTCGTACGTTATCAACTTGTTGATAATAATGGTGAAATGGTTGTTGATGTCAAGCTGATAAATAATAATAAAGTCATGCACACTCTGAACTACCGACTTAAAAATCCTAAACAGTATGTTTTTTTAGTACACACTATTGCCGCTGCTATTAATGATTTTATGGGTGCGGATCCGGTTGATTGGATGAAAGAAAAAGTGATTATTTCCAGAACGACTGGACCACGTAGATCTGAGATCATGATAACGGATTATACATTGAGTTATCAATTCTCGATTAAGCGCAATGGTCTGAACGTCTTTCCTAAATGGGCAGACAATACTAAAAAGTATTTTTATTATACTGACTTGACAACCGGGACGCCGGAACTGCGTAAACATGGTGTTTATGACAATAGCGATGAGTTGGTTTTGAGATCAGACGGTATGTTGATCTGTTCAGATGTCAGTGACGATGGAAACCGACTTCTTCTCTCTATGGCTCCTGAAGGTCAGCCGGATGTATATGAATATGATGTTGTTTCTAAAAAAGTGAAAAGGGTCACAAACTATAGTGGGATAGATGTTAATGCACAATATATGGATAATGGGAAAATAGCCTTTATCTCAAACCGTTTTGGTTATCCTAATGTATTTTCAAAAAAGATCGATTCTCAGGCAACAGAACAGATGGTCTATGTAGGAAAAAGTAATTCTGCATGTACGGCACATGGCAACTATATCATATACAAAGCACGTGAAAGCTCAAATGCGTTTTCAAAAAACACGTTTAATTTACATTTGATCTCGACCAAGACAGATTTTATTCGACGCCTTACAGTGACCGGTATTAATGAACACCCTCTCTTCTCGAGAGATGGCGGTACAGTACTATTTGTAAAAAAATATAAAAACCAAAGTTCTGTCGGAGTGATCCGTCTGAACCAAAATAAAAACTATCTTTTTCCACTTAAAGGTGGCGCTATCCAGTCAATAGATTGGTAGTGATGTGGGATGCATTTAACCGGTCATTTACCGGTGTGCATTAGTGTTGTACTCACTTGAGTAGGATGTCGATCTCGCATATATTTTCAAATTTACGTGCTATTTCGAATTCTTACATACAATTACGCAGAATTGATTTCTATTAGCTTTTTGTTATGAAAAAAAGGCTAGAATCGCATAACGAACTATTTGAAGGAATAAAATGAGAGCATTACTTTATGCAAGCACAGTAGCAGCAATGTTACTATTTAGTGGTTGTAGTGGCACAGGACCTGCAATTGATGATTCAGCAGCTGCTACTAACCAAACAGAAGAGATCAACATAGTTGATGAAAACAGTGCAGCTGATTCAGAGTCTGGTATCGAATCAACTAACCTAGATTCCGCTGGTCTGACATTAGAAAGTATTGAAGCAAAGATGTTGCCGATCTATTTTGGATTTGATCTATACAAATTAACGGATGAAGATGTTGATACGTTGCGTCAAAATATGGAACTTGTAACATCTGATGCGCAAGAGATGAATATTGCAAACAAATATTCACTTAAACTCGAAGGCAACTGTGATGAGTGGGGCTCTGATGAGTACAACTTCGCGCTTGGTCTTAAACGTGCAAATGCAGTCAAAGATGAACTTATCAATGAAGGTGTGGCTGCAGAGCGTATTACATTGGTTAGTTACGGTTCAAGTAATCCAGTCTGTGCTGAAAAAACACAAGAGTGCTGGTCAAAAAACCGTCGCGTAGATTTTAAACTTCGTCCATAACCTGTAGATGCGTTTAGCTTTACCTCTCGCTCTTTTACTCCTTCCTTTTGCCCTTTTAGCTGATGAACCATCAGCATTTGGCGCGGGTAACCTTGACAGCGATAATCCTTATGGATTAACCGCTGCAGAAAAAAAGATACTCCAAAATAATAAGACCTTTCAACAGAACAATCGTAAACTTAATACTAATAAAAGTGAGATCGAGTCGTTAAGAGAGCGGATTGATGGACTGCAGTCTGTGCTAGAGTCTATCGCTATGAAGTCGCAAAGCAACCACGTGGCACTTGGTAACATAAACAAGTTACGTGACGATGAAGGTAGCAGTACTCAAGAACGCCTCCGTGTGCTAGAAACCCTGTTGGCAACCAATAGTGAAAATATCGTTCAACTTAAAACTGCAATTGAAGAGTTGAGTAAATTGATGGATGAACAGAGCGCTTCTCTTGTTACGAAAGCGGAATACAATGGGCTTGTTGAAGATGTGAACGCTTTTAAAGTGTTGGTTGCAGGTGAATTAAAACAGAAACCAAAAAATAACAGTTCCAGTATAAGCAACGGTGATCTTGCGACAGAAGCAAAAAAGAACTATGACGAGAAGAACTATACTCAAGCAGTGAATGACTATAAAGAACTTGCCAACCGTAACTATAAGCCGGCTTACGCACATTATATGATTGCACAAAGCTACTTTTCTTTAAATGATTATGCTCAGGCGATTGCTCATTATAAAGAGAGCGCCTCTCGTTATAAAAAAGCTTCTTATATGCCAACTTTGATGTTGCGTACTGCTTACTCTATGGAAAAAACAGGTGATAAACAGAATGCTGGGAAGTTTTACAATGCTTTAATCGCTAAGTATCCGGGAACAACTGAAGCTGACAAAGCTGAGCGCTATTTAGGGCAACTTTAGCAGAACCTAGATAGAGAACTCTATGATGACATCTTGTTGTCAGTGATACCATCAAAACGACGACAAGTATAGACAACCTACTGTAGTAATCTCTCCGAATGCTTAAAAATTAGACCGCAAAACGTAAGCAGATGTACCAAAGAGTCATTTTCATAGAAAATAAAAAAATATCAAGAGTTTTAAAAAATGAAAATTTAACAAAAATTCAAGCGATAAGTGCAACAGTTAATATCGCATGAACAAATACATATATTTTGCAAAAAATACTTTAAACAGCGTTATTAATTACAGCGCTTTTTTGGCCTATCATTGAGTACTAGTTGGCAACGATGAACTTGGCATCCTCTATATCTTCCAATAAACTCTTGTTGCACATAATATTGTCT
>JAQIBF010000039.1 GCA_027859195.1 Helicobacteraceae bacterium | reverse complement strand
TTTCGTAATTCCATTTATATGATACTTTGGATTGTGACTGTGACCGTCATCGCTCTTTTCTTTTTTGGTTACTTCTTCTTTTGAGCGAGACTAGGTGAATTGCGTAGCAAGAGAGGATGCGCTGGGGTGCAAAAAATAAAATGCAAGGGAGAAGCTTGGCTACGAGTCGTGAAAAAGTGACGTACTAGTGATATGAAGTATTTAAAGAAGTATAAACGTCTTGAATATTAAATCACAAAAAAGAAATGTCGAGGCTGGAAAATCTGAGGTCTTAAATATAACTCTGTAACTTTATCAAGGTTGCAAGGAGGAGGGCCTCTTTGTCCATGCCGCCGCTAGACTTCATCTTTAACTCATTCTCCAACAGCAGATTCAAGATGGCATCGTACTGGTGCTGTTTAAACTTGATACTCTGTTGGGCGCGTTCCTGCTCGATCTTCTGGGGCAGTTTATAGCCGAGGATCGCTCTTGAATCTGCGATGCCGTGAATCTTGATGTGGGCATAAAAGAGATAAAGCTGGGTCACAAAAGAGCTGATCGCTGTTACGATACGGATCTCGTCCTCACCGCTTTCGAGGACGTGCTGCAACTCATTCCTGAAATCTTTTTTGGCAAGCAGGTGGTTGATAAACTGGTCGATCTTGACCTCACCGACGCCATAGACAAGGGTGTCGATATCTTTTGAAGAGATGGGACGCCCCAGGATCTGCAGTTTTGTCAATTCGTTAAAGGCTAGGCCAAGGTCACCGTTTTGGGACTCTATAAGATGGTTGGCGCTGTAGCCGTCGAGCTGGACACCCAGACGTTGTGCCTCTTGCATCACGAGGCTCTTAGCCTCGCTGGCGAAGGGTGGGAACATCCGTACCTCAATACCACCGGACTTTTTGTCAAAGGCCTTGGCCGAGGTCTTCATGTCGTCACCGTAATAGGCGTATAGAAAGGTGTTGTCCGGATTTTTCCTGACCATCTCCAGCAGGATGTCCAGCTCTCTTTTTGGGACTTTTTTCTCATTTTTGATGATGAGAAGGTTCTGGTCGCCAAAGAGTGAGCCCTGTGAAAGATGGGCTTTGGCACTGTTGAAGTCGTACTCGTCGTGATAGAGACTGAGGACATTGGCATCAGGAATGGTGCTGAAGAACTTGAGATAGTAGTCGATGAAAAAGTGACTGTCGCCATAGAGCATCAGCGCCGATACTTTTTGGCCGCTGCGAATAAGATTGTCAAGCTCTTTACGGTACATCTAGCTCAACTCCATCGGGTCGTGGTCAAGTTTTTTGACAAGAGCTGCATTGATCCTGGCTGTGGCAAGATCGACATTGTCAATGCGCAGGATAATGTCATCAAAAAGAGTAACAGAGGTGGAGACACTGAGGTTGACTTGGGCACCTTGCATCGGTTCGAGTATCTGCGCGGTGAAGAAAGGATCGGTACTGTTGACGCGGGCTTTGAACTCTTTGCCAATGTTTTCATTGGCCCAACGTGCAAACTTGCGCTGCATAAAACGTACCTCAATGGCTGAAGCTTCACGCTCTTTCTCACTGATACTGAAACAGAGTGCATCGATGTTGCGCAGTACATAGGAACTCTCTTCGGTATCTTTGGCAAGCAAGGCCTTGAGATGACGGTGAACGATGAGGTCGGAATAACGGCGGATCGGCGAGGTGAAGTGGGTGTAGGCATCAAAACCAAGCCCGAAGTGACCGACATTGTCCGGTGCGTAGCGTGCCTGCATCTGTGCACGGATGATCAAGGTGTCGACCTCACTGACAAGGTCGCGTTTATACGCTTCGGCCTGGATGAAGTCGATGGTCTCCTTCATAGACTCTTTAGGCTCAACGATAATACCGATACCCGCCAGCTCCTGATAAAGGCTCTGCAACTTCATCGGACTTGACTGTTCGTGAATACGAAAGACACCGTGGTTATAACGGTTGGCAGCGGCTTTGTTGGCGAGGAGCATACAGTCTTCGATGAGGCCGTGAGAAGGGGTCTCTTCGCTGGTCGTGGTGGAGCGGATCATCTGATTCTCATCGAGTTCCATCTCGAGCTCTTCGGAGTGAAAGTCATAACCGTACTTAAGACGCTCTTTTTTGAGTGCACCGGTGAGTTCACGCAGTTTGGGAAGATAGGCCATGACGGCCTTTTCATCACTGTTGGCCGCCGGCAGATCACCTTCGAAAAAGGCGTCGACCTCTTCGTAGCTAAAACGGCGTTTTGAGTGGATGATGGCTTCGTACAGTTCGGTGTGAACGACTTTTATGCCATCGAGATGGATCTCGAAGACAAAAGAGAGTCGGTCTACATGGGGTTGAAGAGAACAGAGTGTCTCTGAGAGCTGACGGGGCAGCATGGGGATAGAACGATGCGGCAGATAGATTGAAAAACTGCGGTAGATCGCCTCGGCATCGATAGGCCCGAAAGGCTCAACGTAAGCGCTGACATCAGCAATAGCGACATAGAGGATGTTTTTTTCCGGGATGTAACAGATAGCATCGTCAAAGTCTTTGGCGGTAACAGGGTCGATGGTACAAAAGGGAAGGTCTCTAAGGTCTTTTCGGTCGGGGTAAAGGGACGCATCTACATTTTTGTCAAAGCTCTGGGCCAGAGCCAATACATCGTCTTCAAACGCATCGTGTTTGTTGAACTGTGCCAAAACGATCTTCTCATCAACTTTTGGGTCACTGATGTTGCCGAGCAGTTCCATGATCTCACCGTTTTGGTTGTTGATCTTAAAAAGGTCCCCTTCAGCATATTTGGCAAGATCCTCAGCTGTAAGCTCGACGCCGGCAGGGTAGTTGTTACGGACGTCAAGCATCGCTTTGTGACCATCTTTCAGAGCAAGAATCGCTACGCTGTAACTTTCTGCTTTTCCGATGACTTCAACTACTTTTGCACTGGGTCCACCGCGTTTGCCTAAAAGGCGCTGTGCAATGACAAGGTCACCGTGTTTGGCATCGAGTAAGGAGTGCTCATCGATGTAAAGGTCCCGCACATTGGCACCGACAACCTGAAGGAAGCCTGCGGTCCCCTGTGTCATCATAATAGTACCGGCACGGTATTTGGACGGTAGACGGTAGAGGTTCTCCTCTTTGACAAGATAACCCTGAGCAAGCCATTTTTGGACATGCTCCATCTCGTCAGCGGTGATGTCTTGTTCATAGAGTCCTACAGTTAGTCGTATTAAAAGGTTTTTCACGTCGATTTATCCATATTATATTAATTGTTGTATTATAACTAAGATATTGAGATCTCTTAAAAAACTTAGATCTTCTCAGAGGAAAAATATGAAAACTTTATTATTGCTTTTGACAGCGCTCTCACTTTTTGGAAGCGATTACGCATTGATGAAAAAGTCATTCGACAAGGGTGACATTAACCGTGCGATCACTATTGCCCGTACCAATGCGATGAACGGAAATATCCCGGCCATGTATGATCTCGGACTACTCTACTATTCCAAAGGCTCCATTAGAGAGGCTAAAACGTGGTTGGAACGTTCCGTGAAAAATGATGGAGAAGGGCAGTTGGGTGTCAGTCTGATCTTGTTTACACAAAGCAGCAACCGAGACGGCTATAAAAATGTAACCGAATCTTTGATCAATGTCCCAAAGGGCGAGATCCGTGATGCCTTGATGGCCGTGAGTAAAGACCTTGCCTCAAACAGAGATGACGCATCGGCGGAAAATTATCTTACACTCGGAGAACTTTTTTCGTCTGACGTGATCATCCGTCCGGATATGAGGAGGGCACTCTATCTGACCAACCAAGCCGCAAAAAAAGGCAACCCGAAGGCGCTGGAAATGATGGGTGACGCCTATTGGCGCAGCAACCTTACGCAAGATTCTCTGATCGTCGCACCGCAGACCGGGAATGCCTTGAATGTTGCTTTGGAATACTACAGAGAAGCCTCCCGGCTTGGCAACCTTGACGCAACCGTGAAGATGGGGAGACTGTTTATCATTGGACCACGAAACCTTCGGCGAACTCAGGAAGGGGTTGACCTTATCTTGAAGGCGGCAAATGAAGGTAGTGCTTTAGGCGCCAAAACGGCAGCTGAACTCTACATGAGCGGTCAAGGTGTACACGCTAACCGTCAGCAGGCTTTGGCATGGTACCAAAAGGCGACAGAGATCTGTGACGTCAACAACATCCTTGCCAACATCTATGGTCAAGGCGAAGAGGCTGAAAAATATGCGAAAGCCTATGAATCTTGTGTAGAAAAGCGCTCTGTTGTACGAAGGTATCATATTCTTTTTGAACCGTTTTGAGAGTAAATACATTCTGTGCTAAAATCTTTGTCATAAAAAAATAAGGTATACAATGAACAATGAAGCGATATTAAAACAACTGGGTTATATCCCCAATGAAGCACTTCTAAGCCAGTTTGACAGAATTGTCGAAAATACACCATCTTTTGACAAGATCCAGAAGCATATTTTGGATCTTCATGAACATCTCCAAGTGGATGATTCCCATGTTACGATGTCAAACAGTGAAGATTTTTTCAAGATTAAAGTAGAAGCACCAAGCCCGGAGCGTACAGAAGAAGCACTTGAAAAGATAAACCATTTTGCAGATAAATATAAAGTCACCTTGAAACAGGTCGGCAATAAAAATACATTTTATATTCTAGGTTTTGACAAATAGCTTATCAAAATGTCTATTGAACCTATAACACAAGAGGGATTTGATCTTCTCATAAGAGAATTTAAATACCTCAAAGCGGTTGAAAAACCAAAAGTAAGCCGAGAAAAAGAGGTCGCGGCCGCCTTGGGTGATCGCAGTGAAAATGCAGATTATCATGCGGCAAAAG
>JAQIBF010000058.1 GCA_027859195.1 Helicobacteraceae bacterium | reverse complement strand
AGGCTCTCTTAACGGCAAATCGATCTCTGGAAGGCGTAATCCGGGAGAGGTTTTAATAGTAAACTTTCCGTTTTCAGGACGTTCAATCCGTATAAGATCAAAACGTTTTGGCAACGTTGTCCAGCTGCGTGTGTCAGCATGTGTCGAAGCAATGGTGTAGACTGTTGTTGCGATCGAGGCCAATGCGAACGCAAGCCCGGCATTGCCATCATGGTTCTGTGCCTGCTGCTGTGTCTGATACTGAATGACCGCCTTTGTCGTTGCCGAAAAAAGAGCGCGCCGTACAATTGCAGGATACTCTTTTTTAAACTCTGTCATCACCACTCTGTCCATGTCAGAAAGCAGTTGGCTATTGCTAACCTTATCTTCAATAGCGATCGAGTACCCGTCAAACGCACTGGCTCGCGGATGGATACGCGGCAGTGCCAAAGAGACATAGTTCAGATTTCTAGAAAATATCCAGACCGGGACATCCATACGCCACTCCGTTTTAACAGGGGCCTGACCGTCTTCGATGATTATCCATACAAAAGGTTTTTGCGCGCTTGCTGAACCGTCTAAACGTCTATCAACACAAGCAAGGTCTTCTGCAATATAGCTGTTGTTTCGGTTCATGCCATAGGCCTCTTTTAACAAGGTAAAAGCCTTTTGATCATTCCCCTCGTTCAGCGCAAAGAGCCCTGCCAAGTAACTCACCATTGGGTTAATAAAATCAGGATAGGCTTCGAAACTGTAAAGAGAAGGGTATTTATCCTCCAACGCTTTTTCTGCCTGAGGCATAGCGTCGTCAGTGTTGACGCCACGACTATCGTGACGTTGCTCTTTTTCGACTGCTTCGCAGTTTTTTTCGATCAGTTTTGCGTAAAAGGCTTTAGCGCGTCGCTGCCGGTCAATAGCGCGGTTAAACTCCACTCTGGCGCCATCAATGTCGCCAATCGCCATATAATCGATAGCTTTATAGGTATTCGCCATCACCCCGTCATATTGGGTGCCAAAATAGGGTCGTGTTGTGTCGTTGACTAAAATACTCGCAGTCCCTTGAGTAAGATCGGAATCTAGAAGTTGTTCCTGATAGTGTTTGATAAGCCATTCACTCTCATCAAAAGCTTTAATACTGGCACTATTATTTTGGTCAAAACGATAGGCAAGGCCTGCATTTAACGTCCATAAAAGATTGTTACGCTGAGTCCTGTCAAAGGTATCGATCTCATTTTCAGAAACTTTTGCCGCTTCATAAAAATGCCCTTGTGCAACCAGGGTGTCATTATTGACCATTGCTTCCTTAGGCGCACAGCCGCTGAAGATGAGGAGTGTCATAATGATAAGTAACGCTGTGTATCTCTTATGTGTAAACAAACTTAACCTTTTAGGTTGATCTCATTTTGCAGTTTTTTAGTCAATGATGCAAAAACAAGACCATAAGAGTCGTCAATCCACTCTTCTATGAGCTTATCGTCTGCATCTTTGTTGCATGTCACGGTATTCCAATGTCTTTTATTCATATGGTACCCAGGAAGGACACAGTCATAGATCGAGCGCAGTTCAGCGGCGTAAAGAGGGTCACACTTGAGATTTAGACCGATCTCATCACCTTTGTCACTGCTCAGCACGAACATCTTATTGCCGACTTTGTAAACAGCCGTCACCTTGTCAAAGGGGTACTCCTTGATAACGCCGCCTTTAGAGAAGCAATAATTTTCCAAACGCTCTCTTGTCATAGGCACCTCTTACTTTCTATCGCTTATAATGCCATAAATAATAAAAAAGAAGAGAACAATGCAAACACATGAAGCTTTAAAGACCCAGCGTTATTTTGAGAAAGAGGAGATCCTAGATCATCTTAAGGGTGTCGAGTACATTATGATGGCCGCGCCTACAACACTAGATGATGCTAAAGCACCTATTCATTTCACCATTTTTCTCAACACAACTGAGGTACTTCCAAGAGAGGTCCAAGAAGCGATCATTGACAAATTCGCTGACCAATACAAGCTTTTCAACATCAGTGATGTCTTCAGCCAAATTGACGCGGTTGCTTTTGCCGTAACAAACCAGGAGACACCAATGCCGATGCACCTTTACAAAGAAGAGGACAAAAAAGAGCTGCCGCACGGCTTTATGCATATTATCGATTTTATGGCAGATTCACAGGATTTCCAGGAAGTAAAAGCCGGTTCAACCGGCTGGAGCTACAGTTACAACTAAACAGGCAGTCATAAAACTGTCTCTACTACAGACAGTCTCCTCTCACTCTGCTTTCTAAATAATTAACAGCATGCCGTTTCGATCTCGTCAACCGTTTTGGCAATTCCCTTAGAGAGATTTTCATACCCCTCTTTTGTCACAACTATATCATCTTCGATGCGTATGCCGATACCCCGATATTTTTCAGGAATGTTTTCATCATCGGCAGGCAGATAGATGCCCGGTTCTATGGTCAAGACCATCCCCTCTGCAAATAAGATCTCATCACCGTTCTCATCACTGTAGGGACAGGGGTCATGCACGTCGATACCCAGCCAATGGCCGATACCGTGCGGATAGTACTGTTTGTGCTTTTTCTCTTCGATCAGCGATGCAACATCGCCTTCGAGAATACCAAGCTCCACCATCCCTTCCGTCAGAAGTCTCTCTGAAAGTCTCTGCAGCTCTTTTTTTGAGCCTTGCGGTTTTATTGCATCGATGATCTTTAACTGTACGTCTAACACCATATTGTAAAGTTCTTTTTGTTCTGGTGAAAATGTTCCGCTTACCGGGTAGGTCCGTGTAATATCACTGGCATAAAACCCGTATTCACATCCGGCATCAACTAAGACCAGATCACCTTCTTTCAAAGCGTGATCATTTGTGATGTAATGCAAGGTATTGGCGTTATTCCCGCCGGCAATAATGGTAGTATACGCATCACTGTAGGCACCCTCTTTTTTAAAGATGTACTCATATTCGGCTTGAAGCTGATACTCCATTTGCTCAGGATGAGACGCTTTCATGGCGTGATGGTGTGCCTTCCCGGTAATTGCAAGGGCCTCTCTGATCAGTGCTATCTCTTCATCGCTTTTGATCAGACGCATCTGTTGTGTCAGTTTGGTGATATCACTGAAGGTTCTAGGCGAGCGTGCGACACCTCGAGTGTGCATCATCGTTTTGGCGGCTGCCTTGAGATCAGTGTAGACCACGTCATCACTGAAGAGGTCAAAATAGATGAGCGACTGCTCTTTTAAGAGCTCTTTCAACTGCGCTTCATACTCGGCGATACTGAAAATCTCGTCAACACTGAAACAGGCTTTAGCCGCATCCACACCGAGACGTTTGCCTGTCCAAAGTTCCATCTCCGGAACTTTTTCCTGAACAAAAAGAACCGTTTTCTCTTCGCCCTCTTTTTTTGAGAGGAGAAGAACAGTGTTGTCTTCCGTAAAGCCTGTCAAATAATAGAAGTCACTGTTGGGTCTAAAAGGGTATTCAGTATCGTTGGAGCGTGTCTGCAACCTTGCCGTTGAGAGCACGGCAACACCATCATCCATCATCGCGATCAGCTGATCTCTTCGTTGTTTATATATTGCTTCATTCATAGCGCTATTGTAGCAAAATATATTTCCCTTTTCAGGACGCTATTTTCGTATAAAAATCTCTTATGTGACAATGCCACTTACAATTGTCGCTAAAAAAGTATATACTAACTCTATTCACAAAAAGTTAAAGGATCTTCTCATGTGTAATACAGGATTTTTCGACCGTTTTATCAGAGTGTTCGTTGGGGCATTGTTTGTCTTTATCGCGGTATTTACAGGATGGGTATGGGGCTATATCGGCCTTATTCCATTAGTAACAGGCCTAGTCGGTTTCTGTCCGCTCTATACGATCTTTCGTGTCAATACAGGGTGTAAGTCGTAATAACACGACGTACAACGAGCAGCAGCGCTCTATTGTAGGCTGCTCTCTTTCAACCAGCTATTTGTCTCGGACAATAGTTTGACAACAAGTTTGTTATACCCTTTTAACGCACCTTCAATATTTCCCTCGTTCTCGTTTTGTTCCATCTCAAACAACTTGGTCGCAATAATCTTTCGACTGTACTCTTCAACCACTCTCAACTTAACTGAAAGATGAAGTGTCGTCGTACCGTCGGTATGGATCTGCTGTGAAAAGTCGTAGATGTTCATCTCCAGGATCAAGTCGCTTCTGGCCAATGAACGTAACGGAAGTACATCTTTAAATATTTTGGTCTTGGTGATAGTGTGCATCATCAAATTACCCAATTGACTGTTTACCCCTTCGCTCCAGCGTGCTTTTGTATAACTGTAACTCTGACCGTTGTCACTGCTGTAGTAAATATTTGTACCGCTCAAAAGTGCCGAGTTCTCTATAACGCCCATACGAATGACCTTATCACCAAAGTGGCTATTCTCAACTGCTTTAACATCATAATCGTCATTTAAACTGTATTTCGATATTGCAGGGACTGTCGTTTGAAGAGAACAGCCTCCCATAAAAAAGAGTACCATGGCGAATGTAACCTGTAGGATTATTATTTTTTTCACTGCTTCTCTCCCGGTCCGATATTAGGTTCTTCGCTTTGCAACAGCATGTTTGACGGGCTGTCACCAAAACGCGCCAACATCAGGTTGATATCATTTAAAGTGATCTGCATCTCACGCATCGTGATCTGGAACTGCTTCATCGGCTCAGCAGTACTCTCTTTCATCGAATAATCCCCGTTTTTGTTGCGTTCTTCAAAAACAGCCATTGCTGAAGAAATCGTCTTGTAACTGCCGGAAATCGATGTCAACGCTGTGGCTACATGCTCTTCAAATACAACACTCTCATCAATAAAACTGTCTACTTTCGGCATAGCCTTATCCATCTTTTCAGCCGTATTCCGAGCATATACAATGAGTTTATGAAAAGTATCAATGCTCTGATCATCCAATGTTTTATCAAGTTTACCCATGGTTGCTGCCACATGTCGGAGGATCTTGGTAATCTCTTCTTGATTCTCGTCACGAAGCAATACCTGAACCGACTCCATAATAGTAGAGAGATTGACTGACACCGAGCCGAAAGACTCTTCGACTTTCACCAAAAATGAAGGTACTGACTTGATCACCAGCTTTTCTTCACTGTTTGCACGAAGCAGAGGCGCATCTTTGCTCCCTTGGCTAAGATCGATGTAACTAAGCCCGGTAATACCTTGTGACTTCAATTTCGCAACCGTGTCCGTTTTAACAGGCGCACTTTTGTCTACTAAAATGTCAACTTCGATCTCTTCTATATTGGCCAGGTTAATACTCATTTTGGTCACTTTACCAATGGTAACACCTCTATATTTTACGGGTGAATCAACATTTAAACCCGAAACTGATTCTGTAAAATAGATCTTAAAGAGTGTCAGTGTCTTGTCATCAGTCGGCCGAACCAACCAGATGACAGCAACAAAGATCATTACGATTGACATGATCACAAAAAAGCCAACCAAGGTGTAATTTGTTTTAGCATTCATATTTTAATGTTCCATTTCAAAAAAGCGCTCTATAAAAGGGCTTTTTATTGTTTTAACCTCTTCGAGTGTTCCCTGAGCCACGATCTTTTTATTATCGATGACCCCCATTCTGTCGAGAGTGTTGTTGATCGAGGTCAGATCATGCGAGACCATGACTACGCTCAGGTTCAAAAGATCACGTAACTTGACTATAAGTGTATCGAATTCTCGCGCAGAAATAGGATCAAGTCCCGAAGTCGGTTCATCCAGAAAGAGGACTTTAGGGTCCATCACCAAGGCACGGGCCAAGGCCGCTTTTTTCTTCATTCCTCCACTGATCTGCGACGGATAGAGATTGCCGTCAGACTGTTTAAGCCCCACAATATCGATCTTAAAAGCGACGATGTCATTAATGATCTCTGGCGATAGTTTAGTATACTCTTGCAGTGCAAGGGCAATGTTTTCGGCTACCGTCAATGAGGTAAAAAGGGCGTTGGATTGGAAAAGGACACCCCACTGCATTCGAAGTTGCTGTGCGGCTCTCGATTGAATAGACTCTATCTTATGGCCCAGTAGCTCGATAGAACCGCTGTGAAAGTTTTCCAGCATGATCATCTCGCGCATCAGAACTGATTTACCGCAACCACTGGGCCCCAGCAGTCCATAGATCTCACCCTCATTCACATGCAAGTTGATACCGTCATGCACAAGGTTTTCACCAAACTTCGTGACGACATCTCTAATTTCGATGATCTTTTTATCACTCGACATTACATTGCTTACCATTAGTATCCCAAATTTGTGAAGATAATTGAGAAGAATGCGTCGCAGATGATCACAGCGAAAATCGACTCAACAACAGCTTTAGTGGTATTAAACCCTATACTCTGGGTGTCGTTTTTAACCTGAAGACCGCGATAGATACCGATACTGGCGATCAAAATCGCAAAGAAAGGTCCCTTCAGCATACCGACCCAAAAATGTTTAATGCTGACCACTTCAACAAAACGCTCCAAAAAAAGTGTCGGTGACAAACCAAGGTCGATCTTGGCAATAAGCATCCCTCCGACAACCCCGGCAATGTCGGCAAAAAAGATCAATATCGGCATCATAATGATCAGAGCAAGCATGCGAGGCAGGACCAAAAAGGCATAGGGATCAAACCCCATCGTGCGCATTGCATCAAGCTCTTCAGTGATCTTCATAACACCGATCTGCGCGGCATAAGCCGAACCGCTGCGACCTGCAACAATGATGGCGGCCAGCATCGGAGCCATTTCGCGCAAGATCGAGATACCGAGCATATCGACAATAAAGATATTGGCCCCATAGAGCTTTAACTGTGCTGCTGACTGGTAAGCAACAACCACCCCGGTCAAGAAGGTGGTCAATACGATGATAGGCAGTGCTTTGATCCCGCTCTCATTGGCCTCAAAGAACATCTCTTTCCATCGTATATGGCGCAGGTGATAAAACGAGCTGAAAAACGTCAGACTCAGCTGGCCGAAAAAGCCAAGAAAAGCACCAAACTTTATCCATCGGTCAATAATATCAGCCCCAATAGCCTGAAGTATACTCTCTTTTGGGGCCTCGAAAACACTATTGAAATGGGTATGTTCTTGTGCCATGGTCAGCATTTTTTTGACCTCATCTTGCATCTCGTTCAACGTCACATGGTGCCCACTGTCCGCTGCCTGTTTGATATGCTTCGCGATCAATACGGCTAAGGCCGAGTCCATACTCTCAAGCTCAGAGAGGTCCCAAACAATATTTTTGGCTTTTACCTTGTCGACCGATGCTGCAAGTTTTTGTTCAAGGGAGGAGAGCCTCTGGATCGTCGGTGTGCCTTGAAGTTTAAAGGTAGCCGTATTTGACTCTTCTTCAATGTGCAACATAACTTTTCGGGCTGTCATGATGATGCCTTCTCTCCCCTAAAAGTACTGTTTTCCAATCCTTGCGGACCCAGTACCATATATCCCGATCCACAGGCAAAAGCGGGAAGGTTTACATAGTGGCATTTGCCGATTGCAAATGAGCAGTTTTGATGGTGGTGCCCCTCAATAAAGAGCTCGAAACGGCTAATATCTTGCTTTGCTAGGTGCTTTATGATGAATTTCTCAAAGGTGTACATCTCTTGACAGTCATCTTTACGTGCAAGCTTCTTGTCGAGTGCCTTAATGATAAAATTCTTACCCATAGTGTCGAGTATGCTTAAAAAACGTAAGACAAGTCGGTTACGGATGATAGCCGTATAAAGTCGATACCCTAACGGTCCGTCAAAATCACCATGGGCTAAAGCAACTACCTGCCCTCTGTACTCTGCTGTAAGCGGCTGTTCATCGATCGTAAATATTTTAACACCCGGGAAGATCGAAGCAAGGTTGAAATCATGATTACCCTCAAGATAGACTATCTCGATGTTGTCACTGAGGGTATTAATAATGTCAACGGCTTCTCTGTTGCGCTCAGCTGTGTAAGGGATACCGCCGAAAAGAAGGTCAAAGATATCACCCATAAAGATCAGCTGCGGGGTAGAGATCTCTTGTGAACGGACTGCTTTTAAAAAATCAAGCAGCTCTTTGTGTTTATATGAGTAGTGAGCATCACTGATGAAGAGTGCTCCTTCAAGGAGCTTTAACGGCTTAGGGGACATAGGCGATGTCAGGGACGCCAGTGTTTTCTGCAAGGCCCATCATCAAATTGGCATTGACGATCGCTTGAGAACTTGCCCCGCGAAGCAGGTTGTCAATCGCGGCATTGATAAAGAGCGTTGAGCCGTTACGTTTGACAAAAACATCACAAAAGTTCGTGCCTGCAACACTTTTCATATCAACCGGATTTTGACGGACACGGACAAAAGGTTCATCTGCATAATAGGCTTTCAGAACTTCTACCGCATCAAAATCACCTTCGACCTGCATATAGACCGAAGAGAGCATTCCTCGTGTCATCGGTAGAAGGTGCGGTACGAAGTTCACACTCTCTTCATCGAGGTTAAGTTTTTCTGCGATCTCAGGACCGTGACGGTGTTGCATCGGGCTATAAGCAAACGCATTGTCGTTGATACTCACATAATGTGTTGATTCTGAAAGTTTTTTACCTGCGCCGCTCACACCGCTTTTTGCATCGACGATCAGAGGAGAGCCTTTGATCTGGTACTTTATAAATGGCAGTGCCGCCAAGATCGTTGCGGTCGGATAACAGCCAGGATTTGCCACCAGTTTCGCATGTTTTATCAAGTTTCGGTTCAATTCAGGCAGTCCGTAAATGGCATGTTTGAGATTTTCGGGATCGATATGTTTGACATAGTGCTCTTCATAACGCTTCAGCCCCAAACGGTAATCGGCTGACAGGTCGACCACTTTAACATCCATAGAGATAAGCGCTTTGACAAAACCCATCGCCGTTTTATGTGGCAGTGCCAAAAAGGCGAGTGTGCACTCTTTGGCGACTTCTACTGCCGCCGCTTTTTTTACATCACACTCATAAACACCTAGCAGTGAGGGGTGCAGTTCTGTCAGTTTCACGCCGCCTTCACTTGTCGCCACATAGGCCAGCTCAAAGCGCGGATGTCGAATGATCATCTTGATAAGTTCTAAGCCGGTATAACCACTGGCTCCGATCACAGCTACCTTAATCATGACATTCAAATACGATATCTTGGTATTTGACCTCACTCACTTCAAACTCCTTGATACCGCCGGGAAGACGGACTTTAATTTCATCCCCCTCTTCTTTGCCAAGGATCTGTTTAGCCAACGGCGAATTAAAAGAGATCAATCCGATATCAGGGTTGCTCTCGCATCCGCCGACAATCGTATACGTCACTTCATCACCTGTGTTCATATCTTCAAGAACAACGGTCGAACCAAAACTGACACGGGCATGTTCCAGTGCACTCGGATCAACGATCTGAGCATTCATCAGCATATCACCGATCTCGCGAAGACGACGGTCAATGTTAGCTTGATCTTCTTTACCTGCATGGTATTCGGCATTCTCTTTCAAGTCTCCCATATCAGCAGCCTCTTCGATCGCCTTGATAACACCGGGACGAATATCAAATTTAAGGTGGTTCGACTCGGCTTGGAGACGTTCGTATCCAAACTTTGTCATCGGTTCTATGTTTTGTTCCAAAAAAATCTCCATAATCTCAACTACACCGCTTTGCAGCCAATGTTTCATAATAATAGACATTATACCTTTTGGAGTTAAAAAATGAAATAAACCCTCTCCTCGGCGTATACTTTACACATTTCAACTGTTGTAACGACCACCGTTCATCTTGTAGATTCAACTGTTAAAGCATCCCTGATATAATGTAAATAAATGTTTGGAATTTCATATGACGACCGTTATAATGCTGTTTATCTTACCGCTGGGAATTCTTCTCCTGTTTTTTGACAAGAAAACACAAAAAGAGAACAGAGCACTCTTTGATCACTATGTTGAAAAGATCTTGGCAAGTGAGTTGAGTGATAAGGACAAAATCAACAAAATCGATGCAATGTATTATGAAAACGGCTACACCATAGTCTATACTGATAAAAATGAATTTGAAGCCAGTAAAAAGCACTTCAACCTGGGTCTGCTCTTAATCTTTTTCGGTATTGCCAATTACTTCGGCCCCATTCTCTATTTTATCTATTACCGCTTCTTTCTAAAACCTGACCGTATTCAGGTAAAACTTGCCTAACAGTTCTGCTCTCTTCTTTCTAGATTAATTTTTATATTTTTAAATCGATGCGCTATACTAATAAATAACTGTTTATTAAAGGAGCGATGATGACTATCGGCGAACTCTGTAATCGAGACACATTTATTATTGATAAAAATGACACTATCGAAGAAGCTGCAAAGCGGATGCGTGTTTTTAATGTCGGTGACCTCATCGTCGTAAGCGTAACGGAGAAAGGCAACACCCCCATCGGCATCGTGACTGATCGCGATATTGTTGTGGGCATCGTAGCCGACAATGCTGATGCGCAGGATATGAAGGTCTCAGCGATCATGAGCAAAGAGCTTGTAACCGGCAGCGAAGAGGACCCTGTTTATGAGGGTATAGAACAGATGAAGCAACATGGCATAAGAAGATTACCTGTGGTTGACAAAGAGGGGTATCTTGCCGGTATTCTCTCAGTCGATGACCTGTTGGAATTTTTAGGTGAAGAGATCAACTCCCTTATCCACCTCATCTATAAAGAGCAGCACGCTTAAATCAGTGGTGGGAATAAGAGATCCCCATTGCGTAAAAAGGAGAGAATCATGGCACTATTACACAATATTCTTGCAGCGATAGACACCTCTGCTATGGCAGATGAAGTCTTAAAAAGAGCGATTACTCTGGCAGAAGAGGAAGGTGCCCAGATCACCATACTGCACTGTATCGATATTCCATTGGTAGATAAACTGTTTGGTGATGTGGACGGCGACGCCTCCATCCGAAAAAAAATCGCTCTAAAGATGGATGCACTGATCGGCGAAGCGCCCGTAGAATACTTAGTAACACTCACCAGAGGGAAGCCTTCGGATGAGATCGTCTATATGTCCGATAAGATGCAAAGCGATCTGATCATTATCGGGGCACATGGTAAAAAGAGTATCAAAGATACCTTTTTCGGCTCCACCGCCCATCACGTTGCCCAGAAGAGCCATCGGCCTGTCTTGATCATTAAACAGCCTCTCACTGACAATTATAAAAACATATTGGCACTTACCGACCTCTCGGAAGCCTCTAAAAAAAGTATCCAATTTGCTCAGGGGCTATTTCCTAACGCCGATATCAACATCTCCTATGCCTACACGCAGATCAGCGATCTGAGGGTAGATTTTTATAACCTTGAAACCAAGAGAGAAAATTATAAAGAGATAGTCAGAGCCAAGGTGGAGCAGGATGTTGAGACCTTTCAGCAAAGTGTCGAAATTGACAATACGGAAGTGATCGAAGGGTTTGACCCGGTTGGCGAGATGCTGCTTGAAACGGCAATTGAGCAAAAAAGCGACCTGGTGGTTCTTGGTACGCATGGCGTCAAAGTATCTGACACCATATTATATGGTTCAACCGCCTCTTATTTGATGAAAACAGTCCCTTCGGACGTGTTGATCTATGTACCGTTGGAAAAGTAGCGGGAAGAACGCTTAGGCTGTAACACAGTATTCGACCATACGTACGCTGCTGTCACTATCGAAGCAGCGCACAATCCCTTCCTCTTGACTTTCGTACTTCTTCTAAGTTATGATGATTCATAACGATCTTTTACCTCAATATACAGGTGCGTAAAATGAGAAAGTTCCTGCTGCTGTTACTACTGTCACTTTCGCCGCTTTTCGCCGCCGAGTCTGTCATTATAAAAGTGGCGATCAAAGGGGCTATTGGCCCGGCCAGTTCCGCTGTACTTAAGAATGCCCTGACGTATGCGCAACAGCAGAAGGCTGAGGCATTACTGATCGAGCTCGACACCCCCGGCGGCCTCTCTTCATCAATGCGCGAGATGATCCAGGCCATCACCAACAGTCCCATTCCCGTCATCACCTATGTCACGCCGAGAGGTTCGCGTGCTGCCAGTGCCGGAACCTATCTGCTCTATGCCTCGCATGTGGCGGCGATGTCTCCGGGGACCAACCTCGGTGCGGCGACACCCATCAGCCTGATACCGCCGCCAAAGCAGTCAGATGCAGACGAAAGTGCTGCTACGACAGCCGAAAAAAAAGCGGTTAACGATGCTGTTGCCTATATCACCAGTCTTGCCCAGATGAACGAGCGCAACGTCTCCTGGGCGGTCGATGCAGTAAAGTCAGCCGAAAGTCTCTCTGCAGAAGATGCTCTGAAACTGGGTGTCATCGACCTCATCGCAGATGACACCAAATCACTGCTCAAAAAAGTTGACGGACGAACGATCAAATTGTTGGGAGTCGCCGCCAAGCTGCAGAGTAAAGAGAGTGTGCTCATCTCTTTTGAAGCCGACTGGAAAAGCCGTTTTCTCGCCATCATCACTGATCCGAACATCGTTTACATCCTGCTGCTTATTGCGCTGTACGGTATCTTCTTCGAACTAATGAACCCCGGGGCTGTTCTACCGGGTCTCCTCGGTGTCATCGCCGGAGTCATTGCGCTCTATGCCTTGAACATGATCCCTTTCAACTATGCCGGACTGCTGCTGATCCTTTTGGGCGTCAGCTTTATGGTCGCCGAAGTCTTTGTCTCAGGATTCGGTGTTCTCGGTATCGGCGGGGTTGTCGCTTTTGCCTTTGGCTCACTGCTGCTCTTTGATGCAGACACCTTGGGAAGCAGTCTCTCTCTTTCTCTGGTGATCGCCTTTAGCCTTGTCAGCCTCGCCTTTTTCATTTTGGTGATGCGGCTCTTTATACGTTCGCGATCAGCCAAGGTAGTAACCGGTGCCGAGGAGATGATCGGGGCTGTCGCTGAAGTGCTCGAAGCAGACCATAATGGCTACCATGTTCTCTGCCATGGCGAGACATGGCATGCAGAGAGCGAGAGCAAGTTGACTGTCGGTCAGAACGTTCAGGTGAGCGAACGCGACGGTCTGATCCTCAAAGTAAAACCCCTTAAGGAGTAACCAATGTTTTTAGATTTACCTATGATCCTGGTCTATGTCACCATCTTATTGATCCTTTTACTGGCGATGGCCATCCGTGTTTTACGTGAATACGATCGCGGTGTGGTCTTTACACTCGGACGTTTCACTGGAGTAAAGGGACCGGGGCTCATCATACTGATCCCCTTTATTCAACAGATGGTGAGGGTTGACCTTCGTATCATCGTGCTTGATGTACCGACACAGGATGTCATCTCTCACGACAATGTCTCGGTCCATGTCAACGCCGTCGTCTACTACCGTGTACTTGACCCTGAAAAAGCGATTATACAGGTGGAGGATTTCAATGCCGCGACCAGCCAGCTTGCGCAGACAACACTGCGTTCCGTACTGGGCGGGCATGAACTCGATGAGATGCTGGCCGAACGCGAAAGACTCAACTACGATATTCAGGCGATCCTCGACAAACAGACCGATGCCTGGGGGATCAAGATATCGAATGTCGAGATCAAACATATCGACCTCGACGAGAGTATGGTGCGTGCCATTGCCAAACAGGCTGAAGCCGAGCGTGAACGCCGTGCGAAAGTGATCAATGCCAAAGGGGAGCTCGAAGCAAGTGAAAACCTCCTGGCAGCAGCAGAGAAGCTCAGCCAAAACGACCTGGGTATCCAGCTGCGCTATCTTCAGACTATGAGTGATATCTCCAACGACAAGACCAACACCATCGTTTTTCCGTTTCCAACAGAGCTAAACAAGTTTTTTAAAGGGAACTCGAAAGAGTAAGCGGCGATGGCACAGCAACCGCAGCTTCTGCGAAAGATCACTATGCCGATGCTGCTCTTTTACGGGCTTGGCAATATTTTAGGTGCGGGGATCTATGTCCTCATCGCAGAAGTTGCCAATACGGCCGGCATCTATGCCCCTTTTTCTTTTTTGGTTGCCCTCATCATCGTTTCATTTACCGCACTCAGTTATGCTGAACTCGCCTCACGTTATCCTGATGCTGCCGGCGTGGCCCTCTATATTAAAGAAGGACTTGGCTCGACCACTCTCTCCATTATTACCGGTTTAACCATTGCCTTGGCCGGTCTGATCTCGGCGGCAACAATAGCAAGAGGATTTACCGGTTATCTTGCACAACTTATACCTCTGCCTGAATGGATCGGCCTGATAGGCTTGATCGGGGTATTGGGGATGATCGCTGTCTGGGGCATTGGTCAATCGGTTCGCATTGCAGTGACACTGACTTTTATTGAGATCGGAGGATTGCTGCTTATCTTGTGGATCGGGCTACCCCTGTTTTTGACCTTGCCGGAGAGAGCTCCTGAACTGTTGCCTCCGTTTGAGTGGAATGTCTGGTATAACATCTCTTTAGGCGCTTTTTTGGCTTTTTATGCCTTTTTAGGCTTTGAAGATATGGCCAATATTGCCGAGGAGGTCAAGGCACCGGCCAAGGCATATCCTAAAGCGATCATCTACTCTCTGATCATTGCCACCTTCCTCTATTTGAGCGTTTCGCTGGTAAGTGTACTGCTGCTCTCGCCGGAACAGCTCTCGACGACAGAGGCCCCATTTGCGACCATCTATAAGCAGGCCACCGGTAATGAGGCTACTCTCATCACTGTTATAGGGATATTTGCCATTGTCAACGGGGCATTGGTGCAGATCATCATGGCCTCGCGCATGGTCTATGGGATCAGCAAAAAAGGGTGGCTTCCGTCACCCCTCACTTATATAAACAGCAGAACAAAGACACCGGTTGTTGCGACACTTCTTGTGAGCGCAGTAACATTAGGATTTGCATTATGGCTGCCTCTTGTCACGCTGGCCAACTTGACAAGCTTTCTTATTTTAATAGTCTTTACTCTGGTTAACGCAGCTCTGATCCGTATAAAAATGCAAGGTTCTGAGCCAACCGGGGTTTATCTTATCCCTTTCTGGGTTCCTGTTGCCGGGATAAGTGTCAATGTCATATTTTTAGCCTTGCAACTCTTTTCTCTCTAAAAGAGTAGGCTGACAGAGTACTTTGGGTAGCGCAAAGCTGTGTTAGAATGACAGAGAGAAAAAGATATAAAAAAAGGAGGTTACGTGCCGGAACTTGAAGGTCAAAAAATGCAACTGCCCGCTTTTATTGCCGATTGCCATTTAGGAAAACTGGCCAAATACCTTCGATTTATGCGGATTGATACGCTCTACTTCTCTCAGATCGATGACAACGATCTCATTACGCTTGCCTTGGAGCAGAACCGAATTATTTTGACCCGCGACAGAGCCCTCTCTACACGTAAGAATGCGCCTGTTTTCTTTCTGGAATCCAAAGAGCTCCCGCAACAGCTGCAAACGCTAACCCGTCACTTCCATCTTAAAGAGCACCCTGCACCCTCCAGCCGCTGCATCATCTGCAACACCCCGCTGCAAATCGTTGAAAAGGCTGAGATAGAGCATAGACTCCCGAAGAAGGTCGCACACTATTTTTCGCACTTTGAGTACTGCCCGCACTGTGACCGCATCTATTGGCACGGCGACCACTACCGCCGCATGAAAAAGTACCTAGAGAGTGTGCTGGGAACGTAATACTACTCAACACTCTTTTTCTTCGCAGCCACCTTTTTCTTCACAGCGGGTTTTGGATGATTATACGCTTTAACCGTTTCGGAGAGCGTTTGCAGGCGAGCAATAACTTTACCGTTAATAGAGCTTTTCGGGTAATTCCCTTTTTTGTCGGCGCTCCCGGCTTCAACCCCTGTCAGAATCGAGATCCCCTCGTCGATCGTTTCAACGGTATAAACCGTGAATTTTCCTTTTTCAACGGCGGCAAGCAGTTCAGGTTTAAGCATAAGATGTTTGACATTGCTTTGCGGGATGATGACACCGTAAGATCCTTCAGCATCTTTGCGCATACAGACATCGAAAAAGCCTTCGATCTTCTCATTGACACCGCCGATAGGCTGGATCTCGCCAAATTGGTTGACCGAACCGGTCACGGCGATATTCTGTTTGATCGGCACGTCTGAAAGCGACGAGAGAAGAGCATACAGTTCCGTGGATGAAGCACTGTCTCCTTCGATCTTGCCATAAGACTGCTCGAATACAAGTGAGGCAGAGAGGCTGAGAGGCAGGTCCGACGCATATTTTGAACCGAGGTACGCGCTGAGGATCATCACCCCTTTGGCATGGATCGGTCCGCTCAGCTCCACTTTGCGTTCTATATCAATGATCTCCCCTTTTCCGATACGCGTTCTGGCTGTAATACGCGAAGGAAGACCGAAATGATAGCCGCCCAAAGAGAGGTAGCTAAGCGCATTGATCTGACCGACAGCACTACCGCTGAGATTGATCATGATCGTACCTTCGTCGATCTGCTCATAGAGCTTTATTTGAACACGGTTCATCCGCTCTGTCTGCGCCTTGAGTGCTTTTTCAATATCCTTTTTTTCAATGAGGGTATGCTCATTTTTTTTCGACCAGTAATCCGCTTCTTTCAAGAGGTCGGAGAGCGTCCGCAGGTGTGTCGTGAACTTCGATATGTGCGAAACCTCTTTCGAACTCTCTTCAATGACCCGCGCAACAGCGCCCGGGGTAAGATGACGAAGCCCATCGTTTTTCGCGATCGTACCTATCATGCGGGCATAGAGCTGCATGTTCTCCTCATTTCGCGGCATGTCGTCTTCAAAGTCGGCACTCACTTTGAAAAGCTCTCTGAAATCAGGGTCATAATGATACAGAAGATAATAGAGAATGCGTTCGCCGATCAGGACAACTTTAACATTGACCGGTATCGGCTCAGGTTCGAGCGTAGTCGTGCTGACAAGAGAGTACTGCTGGGCAAGCGATTCGATCCGGATCTCTTTTGCTCTAAGTACGCGTTTAAGCCCTTCGTAGGCGAAGGGCTGCATCAGCAGCTTGCGTGCATCCAGTACCAGGTAGCCGCCGTTTGCTTTATGCAAAGCACCCGGTTTGATCATACTAAAATCGGTCACCAGAGTGCCGACTTGGGAAAGATGCTCGATCCGGCCTATCAGGTTCTGGTGGATCGGATTATCTTCATAAACAACAGGTGCCGCCTTATCACCGTTATGTGCAATAAAGAGGTTTACCTTGTAGCGGGTAAATGAGGGGGTGTAGAACTCCTGCATAAACGGCGGCACACCCAGCTCTTCAGGCTTGCTCAAGAACTCCTGAACATGACGGATCACATTGTCCTGCAGATCATTGAGATAATCAACAATCTTCTTAACCCCGGCATACTTTCCGCGGACTTCGTCAATCACCGATTCTACCGCCTCTTTCGTAATTTTCCGGTCAAGGGCCTTAAACTCTTTTTGCTGGGCTTTGTTAAGTTCACCGACTTTACGCAACCCCTCTTTGACGATGACTTCAAACTCACTCATCTTACGCGTCATCTCCTCTTTTTGCTCCCCTTTTATATCCTTAAATTCTTGGGCATTCACTATTTTTCCGTCCACAACCGGTACAAACGTGACCCGGCTGGATGACGATACGTTCATAGCCACGTCATGTGCCTTTGCCTCTTCTTGAAGATGCTGAAAGATCTCGCCCTGTACTTCGATATATTTTTGGTTGATCATCTCCCGTTCATTATGGTAATTGCTACTTTCAAAAACAGCGGGAAGAATCGCTTTTAAGAGTTCGATCAACTCAACCATATCATTCCTGAATAGAACTGCTTTTCCAGGTGGCAGCTCAATAGCGACCGGAAGACGCGGATCTTTAAAGTTGTTAACATAGCACCAGTCGTTCGGTACCCCTTCACTCTGCGATTTTTTTTTCTAAAAATGCCATTACCGTTGAATGTTTACCGCTGCCCGAAGGTCCCATTGCAAAGAGGTTGTAACCGTCTTGCTGGATCTCAATGCCGAACTCAACGGCCTCAAGCGCATTGGCCTGACCGATAGGCTGTTCAAGGGGTTCAAGCTCTTCCGTCGTCGTAAAAGAGAACTGTTTTGGATCACATATGTGATAGAGGAGTGAGCTGTCAAGTGGCGTGTTCATGTTCTGCCTTTTAGAAGATCGAGTCTAAAAAAGTATAGCGTAAAGATGAAGGGAATGTCATATTGAAAAGAGCGGTATTACTGTTAGCAACATTTTTTTGAGCACCGATAATCCGACGCTATCACTTTTAACCTCGTAGTGTAAAGATTATTATAATCTTTACACTATTTTTACAATCACAGACTATGATGTTATACATCTATCAAGGAAAAAACATGAAAAAGTTCATCTTACTGCTGGCACTGTTCGGCATGCTGCACGCTGACGACGAGATCGCAAAAGTCGTTTTCGACCTGACAACCGGCGATCTTCAGACATTTGAGAAAAAAGTACTCAAAGGTATTGCCGTTCATAAAGCACATTATGAAGGCAATCTAAAAGAGCTGGAGGTGGCCGTGGTCATACATGGCAATGCCTATAAATTTTTTGTGAAAGATCCCAAGCATTCACCCTTCAGCAGCGACACCAAGCTCATAGAAGCACAACCAACACTGCAAAAACGGATCACATCAATGGCCGAGAACTATGATGTGTCATTCCTTATGTGCGATACGGGCCGTAAAAGTCATAAACTCGAGACCAAAGATATCTACGACTTTGTGACTATGGTGCCCAACTCAACCATCGGGCTGATCGACAAGCAGCAAGAAGGATTCTCCTATATTCCGATCGGCGACTAACCTAAACAGCGAAAAGGTCATTGACAAAGATTGAGAGAGCTCAAAAGCATCTGTAAAACAGCGTCTGTACGTTGTTAAAGGTCTTTATAACTGCCGATCTCGGCCCCTCTCAGGTCCCGATGGACATATTCACAATAGAGCCCATTCTCTTTGAGCATCGGCAGTGCGTTGATCGCTTCGATATCGATCTGCTGATGGGTCGTGTGCATCAGTGCAAAATCATCCCCGTATATTCTGAAAATAAGAGAATCCGCAAAAGTACTTTGCAGGTATTCCCCAAACGCACTGAGCCATTGGTCACCTTCACTCCAACCGTGCGCTTTATTGTAGGCAGTAAAATTTCTAATGTAGAGAGAGTTAAAACATAGGAACTTCGGTTCTTCAATGTTTTTTTGCAAGATAAAGTCAAGATAAAAGTGGTTGTAGAGATGTGTCAACGGGTCTTTGTAAAAATAGGCGAACCGTTCGTCATCAATATGCGTCAACGGGTCTTGTGTGACGTCTTTGTCGATATTGACAGCGCCAAGTACACCGACTGCCGCTTTGACCACTTCCGGATCATACCAGGTGCCACTGAGCTGCTGCAGCTCCGCAATAGCTTCAGTGATGCGTTTACGCGCTTTATAGATTCGGCTGGTCGTCATAGCATCGAAGGCGTCAGCTACTACCATAATGCGTGCCAACATCGGCGTCTCTTCGCCTTTTAATCCACGCGGATAACCGCTGCCGTCATAATGTTCATGGTGGGAATAGACCACTTCGGCCATCTCTTTATACATCTTTATGTCCGATAAGATGTTGTAACCGACCTGCACATGTTCTTTGATCAATGCATATTCGATCTCTGTCAGCTGACCGGGCTTGAGCAAAATCGCATCGGGGGTGACAACCTTACCAATATCATGAAGGATTCCTGCCTGATAAATAAGATCACACTCCTCTTTGCTAAGTCCCATTGCGTTAGCGATCATTTTTGAGTACTTTGCTACCCGCTCGCTGTGCCCGGCCGTATACGTGTCCCGTCCTTCGATCATCTTGATCAGGGAGTTGATAGTCTGCTGGTGATTCTCAACCAATTCACTCTGAAGAAGCCGGACCTTTGATGTCCGCTCCTCGACCATCGATTCCAATTCTCTCTTGTAAAGCTCATTTTCACGCAGTGCTGACAGTTTCTCTACGGTATGTTCCAAGGTCCTGATGATCTGGTCAAAGTCGACCGGTTTGATAATATAACCGCTGACATCGAGCTGAATCGACTCCGTCAGGTATTCGGAATCCGTATGGGCTGAGACAACGATGATCTCCTGTCGCTCGTTATGCTCCCTGATGTTACGGATCATTTCCATACCGTTCATCTTGGGCATTTTGATGTCGGTGATGACGATGTCGTAGTGGTTTGAGAGGTACATTTGCAGACCTTGGGCTCCGTCGGAAACAGCATCCACCCGCTCAAAGATCTTGCTTAAAAATGTTGCCAGCTTTTCACGGATATCTTGTTCATCTTCTACATACAAAACCGTAAAGTGTGCTGCTTTTTGCGTTAGATGTTCTATTTTTTCTCTAAGTTCTGATGCCATAACCTATTACCTTGATCCCCTTATCTTCAAACCGATCTTTATATTGCTCTTCAGCCGACAGACATTTATCTTTGAATTATCATTTTTTATGATACCATGAAAATACTATTTTACAACCGTTTAGCAGATCGCATTGCGATCAACCATTATAAACAGAGTCTCATCGGAGAAGTGCATATGTCGATGCAAAACCCTCAGCAAAATAAAAAAGAGATAGGTCTAGTTCTTTCCGCCTTCGTACTTCTGACACTGCTTGGTATCGGGTATAAACTTTTTGACCTCTACCACATGCGGGAGATAAGCACAAAGACAACACAGATATATGAGCACACTCTAAATGTCTCTACTACGGTCCATTCTGTTCAATTGGCGATATCAAAAATCCATACAACCATGAAAGAGATAATCGCCTCCCAGACGCGAGAGGAGTTGGACGGTCACATTAAAGAGATCACGGAGCTTGAGCAGGAAGTCTCCAAAGAACTACCCGTAATTTTGAAAAATATCAACGACAAGAATGCCCTGAAACTTGTTGAAGAGACAGTTTTGCTCTTCGAAATCTGTAAACCGACACGTGACAGAGTCATCGAACTTGTCAAAGAGAACAGACGAGAAGAGGCCGTCGCAATCGCAAAAAGCAGAGGAATGGATCACGTTGTTGCGTTAGATGCTGCAGTTGCACAACTTTTCAGCTATTCCCAAGATCAGACCCATTATTTTAAAGCAGAGTCCGATGCCCTGCTAAGACAATGGACGGTGATCGACCTCTCGTTGAGTCTGCTGATGATGCTCCTGTTTATCTATATCGCCTACAGCACGATCAATAAACTAAAACAACATTACACACAAAATAGACGTTTAAACAGCGTTCTTTCTGTTATCAGCAATATCAACAAACTCATTGTCAGAGAGAAAGATCCGCAAAGGTTAATGACGTCCAGCTGTCATATCTTGACGACAAACAATGTGTACGGCAATGCATGGATCGTCTTTTTGAATCGGGACGGAACGCTTAATCAAGTTGTCAGCAGTGACACTTCAGAAAACTTCAATGCCTTCAGAAAACGCGTTGATACGGGCTGGACGCCCCTTTGTATCGAAAAAACGGTTCAGAGCGATAAACTGTACTGTTCGATCGAAAACACGGCAGAAAGCTGCCTCGATTGTCCTTTAAGAAACCGCTATGACAGCAAAAGTGCCTACAACATACAGCTGGTATATAACGACAGAGTCTATGGATATCTGACGCTGTCAGTTGATGAACACTATTATAATAATATAGATGAATCAACGCTTCTAAACGATGTAGCAGATGACATCAGTTATGCACTTTACAATATAGAGACAGAGAAAATATTAACAGAGAGCGAAAAACGTTACAGAGCACTGTTTAAAAGCAACCGCGCCGTTGAACTCATCGTCGACCCGCAAAACGGCGAGATCATTGACTGTAATGACAAAGCAGTTAGCTATTATGGCTATGCCTACAAGCAGATGAAGACGATGCATATCAGCGACATCAACATCCTGAACCCTGAAGATCTTGCATTGGAGATGAAACAGGCAACAGAGCAGCAGCGCGATATGTTTCATTTTCAACATCGACTCGCCAACGGTGATGTTCGTGATGTCGAGGTCTACTCCGGTCCGATCAAAATTGATGACCGAGAACTGCTCTACTCCATCATTTTTGACGTTACGGACAGACTTAAGCTTGAGCACTATAAAACAGAGGTCGAAGAGCGCTACCGTTTTGTCGTACAAGCAGCTTCTGACGGTATATGGGACTGGGACCTGCTCACAAATGAACTCTATCTCTCCCCATCATGGAAGGCAATGCTCGGATACCATGATGACGAAATGGAAAATGCCTATGGAGAGTGGGAAAGCCGCATTCATCCGGATGACAAAGAGAAGATATTTTTAGACGTTCAAGCAGCACTTTCCGGAGAAACAAAACTCTATAAAAATCTGCATAGGCTTAAACACAAAGATGGCCGTTGGGTGTGGATAGAAGCACGCGGCCAAGCGATCTTTGATGAAAACGGTCAACCCATACGGATGGTCGGTTCGCATACCGACATTACGGAAAGACAAGAACATCAGAGGGAAATAGCGCACTTAAAAGAGCTCTATGACAATGTCATCGACAGTGTTGACAACCTCATCTTTGTCAAAGACACCGACTTTACCTATATTGCCTGCAACAGAGCCTTCGAAAAGTTTATCGGCCTTCCAAAAGAGATGATCGTCGGAAGGAACGACTACGATCTCTTTGAGAAAGAGGTTGCCGATAATTTCCGTGATTACGATAAACAGATGTTGCGTGAAAACCGTTCACGCTCCAATTTTGAATGGGTCAAGGATTCTGACGGCAGCGATGTCTATCTGTTGACAGTTAAATCGCCTCTTGTCGATGCAGAAGGCAAGCTGCTGGGAGTGGTCGGAAACTCGGCCGACTTTACCGGGCAGCAGAGACTCTATGAACAGTTGGAAAATGCACAGAAGATCGCACACCTTGGAAGCTGGGAGTATGACATTGTCAGCGACCGACTGAGCGTGACAGATGAGATCTTTAAGATATACGGTTTTTTAGATCTCACCATGCCCCTTACAAAAGAGACATTGTTTGAGCAGTTCCATCCTGAAGATCTCAAAAAAGCGGAGCTGGACTTTCAAAACTCGCTTGAGAGCAGAGTGCTCACCGTCACCGGTAACCGTATCATCAAAAAAGAGAGCGGTGAGACCCGCTATGTCGAACACCGCTGGATAACTGTCTACGACAACGAAAAAGCGGTCAAGACCATTGGAACGACACAGGACGTTACCGAACAAAAAAAGACAGAACAGGCGTTGGACCTGAGTACAAAACGATTTGAACTCGCCGAAAAAATAGGTCATGTAGGGAGTTGGGAATACAACATCGCCACCCAGGTATACCAGGGTTCAGCTGAAGTAAAACGCATTTTCGGAATAGCTCAGGATGTCAGTCACCTTCCCCAGGAGGGGCTGGACACCGTTTTTGTTGAAAAAGAGCGTGTCCGGCAGGCCCTTGTCGATCTGCTGGAAAAACGTTCGACCTACAATATCGAATATGAGATCCGACCGTTTGACGGGAGTGAACCGCGGATCGTGCGTTCGATAGCTGAACTCGAATACGATACGCACGGAGAGCCCCTAAAAGTAGTTGGTTTCATACAGGACATCACCGCACAGGTAGAAGCTGAAAAAGCCCTCAAGCTTTCTAATGACAAATTTGAAAAAGCCTTTAACACGACACCGAACATCATTATTATCACAAACATGGAAACAGGTGAGATCTATGAGGTAAATACCACATTTGAGAACACTTTTGGGTATGAACGTGACAAGCTCATAGGAAAGTCAACCTACGATATCAACTTGTGGGCAGATGTCAATCAGAGAGATGCGTATGTCGAAACATTGCATCATCTCGGAAAAGTTGACGGTGCTATTTATTCCTTTAACGCAAAGAACGGCCATATTATCATAGCCCAGGTCTTTGCAAGTATCGTGACAATTAATAATGAGAATTACATACTGGCCGTTGCTGACGACATCACCGAAGATCGTGCCCTTGAGATCGAGAATAGAAAGTTTATCCAAGTCTTGAATCAGAGTATCAATGAGCTTCATGTCTTTAACATAGATGACTTTCACTACACCTATGTCAACAAGGCCGGTTTATCTGCTCTTGGATATACCATAGAGGAGATGAAAGCGCTTACACCTGTCGATATCTCAGAGTATGTGCATTCCATAGAAGAGATCAAAATCGCACTGCACTCTTTTATGGACTCCAAGAAATCGCATTTGATGGTCGAGTCTCAACAGAGACGAAAAGATGGTTCGACCTACCCTGTACAAACACGGTTTCAGGTCTTAGAGATCGACAATATCCAACAGGTCGTTGCAACCGTCACCGACCTTACTGAACAGTATGCGGCCAACGATGCTCTGAGTGAGAGTGAAGAACGCTTTAAGGCAATGATACAGCAGTCGCCTTCCGTTATAGAGCTGTTTGATCTGGACGGTTTTCAGATCGAAGTCAATCATGCCTATGAACTTCTTTGGGGTTTTCCAGCAACGCGCACACTCAACAAGTTCAATATCTTTGAGAGTAAAGAGGCCGAAAGAATGGGCCTCCTAGACTATGTCAAAAGAGCTTATGCCGGAGAGGCCGTCGAGGTTCCTATGATGCGTTATGACCCCACAGGTGTGACAGAAGCGCATGGTCTTGGTCAAGTACGCTGGCTAAATACACGGGTATTCCCTCTTAAAGACAAAATTGGCAATGTCAAAAACATTGTCATCACCCATGAAGACGTGACCGATCAACAAAACGCCATGGTTAAGCTCGAACAGAAAAAACAAGAGCTGGAAACTATCTTCAATGAAGCACCTGACCCGATGACCATACATGACGAAGATGGCCATATTCTCATGATCAACAAGGCCTTTGAAGAAAAAACAGGGTTCCGTTATAGCGAAGTCGACACCATTGCCAAGATGGCAAAAAAGCTTGGTCTGTTCGATACAGAAATAGTCAACCACCTTGTTCAAAGTCTCGGCGACAGCAGCACAATTGCAGAATCGCCGTTTGAATTGACGGCCAAGTCCGGCGAAAAGATGATATGGTCGCTCAGTTCAGCACCGTTGAGTGTGACTGAGGAGGGAAAACATCTTATGATCTCTTCCGCCAAAGACATTACCGAGTTAAAGAAAAAAGATGATTTGATGATCATCCAGTCACGCCACGCGGCAATGGGCGAGATGATCGGTATGATCGCCCATCAATGGCGGCAGCCTATTACCGGCATCTCCATGAACGCCAATAACATGCTCCTTGATATTGCACTTGGCGACCTGGACATTGAAAAGGTCGAAGCCTACTCAAAAGATGTTATTGAACAGACAAAACATCTTTCCAAAACCATTGATGACTTCAGAAACTTTTTCAAACCAGACCGGGCCGTCTCAAAGGTCAATATGCGGGAGATATTGGAAGAGACCTTTATTATCGTCAAAGACAGCCTTCACAACAACAACATCGAATTTAAAACATATTACATGTCCGATACCGAAGTCAGTGCCTATGCACGGGAACTGATGCAGGTCTTTGTCAACATCATCAATAATGCCAAAGACGCTCTGCTAGCCAAGGCAACGCCAAACGCATTGATTGAGATAAAAGTGTCTGAAGATGATATCTATGTCACAACAGAGGTGTGTGACAACGGATCTAGTATTGATGAAGCTATTATTGACAAGGTCTTTGACCCTTATTTTACAACTAAAGGAGAGAAATCTGGCACCGGGCTCGGTCTCTATATGAGCAAGATGATTATAGAAGAGCATTTGCACGGTATTATTGAAGTGTCAAACACCGACAAGGGTGCCTGCTTTAAGGTCAAACTTCCAAAATACAGCAAGGGGACGGTAATACAATAAAATATGTGTACATGCTATCAAAGGGAAAAGCGGTTGAAGCGCTTTTAAAAATCTTATAAACTAACAGTCTCGTTTTATTCTGCAAGCAAGTCACTAAAATCTCTTCTACTAATGAGATGAAGCAGAGCAAAAGTGAGGTGAAGAATCTGGGGAGGGTATAACTCTCGGGTCAATAACAGCCCAATATGGCTGATATTGAGTATAAGCAGGTTACTTCTTGAATTTCGTGCTTGCATCACCAAAAGCAGATGCTAATGTATCCCACGCGGATTCTACACCTCTCTGCACAGAGTCATAAGCTTCGCCTGTGGCTTTTGTAAGCTCCGATAGCTTTGAGTTGCCCTCATCGAGCTTTTGTTCGAGTGTTTTGATCTGCGCATTGATTTTGATTTGAGCATCAGCACTCGCCCTATCAGCTTTGGCTTTAAGCTTATCGATTTCAGCTTTCCATTCATCCAATTGAGCCTGTTTTTTTTGTTGATAGAGTTCTTTGTCGTTCATCATAGTTCCTTTGTTGATCATATATAGAGAAAAACGTATACTTTTAAATTACACTAAGATCCAATCTACTTTGGCAGATAAAGCAAGCACAATACTAGCTCATTGACATATGCGTATATATTGCCCTAAAAGTCTCGTCAATAGCTTTTTTGTGCGCCTCAATTTCTTCTTCACTTGCTTTACCGACCGCTTCTAATCCTGCCTTAGCCTCTTTGAGCTTCAACTCTACGGTTTTGATCTGTTTGTCGAATTCGCTCTTAGCGTCCGCATCGGATGCAGACGCCATCTCTTTTAGCTCTTGCAGTTTTTCTTCGTATTCATCTAAGATAGCCTGTTTTTCTTGTTGATAAATTTCTCTGTCGTTCATAACAGTTCCTTTTTTGATTATATGCGTGCAGTTTTAAAGTACACGCCGTCCCTGAATGATTCTAATGACTATGATGATAATCGCAAGAACCAATAACAGGTGAATAAATCCACCCAACGTATAACTGCTAACCAGTCCCAATGCCCATAAAATCACGAGTAGTACAGCTATTGTCCACAACATGTTTTTCTCCCTGAAATTATTTTTCAATGGTCATTGTATTGACCACGCGCTTAACAC
>JAQIBF010000156.1 GCA_027859195.1 Helicobacteraceae bacterium | reverse complement strand
GATTATAGCCAAGAGTAGGTAAGATTCGACTAAATTAATATCGAGTGAAACCCTCCCTTTTTCTTTCGTTGCAAAGAGAATATCATTTGACTTGACCAAAGGAACACTGTTGCCACTTTCCCGTTTAAATGATGACCAATATAGAGCAGCAACGGCACCTTATGGCGAAAATCTTATTATTGCATCTGCCGGAACAGGCAAGACGTCGACAATTGTCGGACGTATCGGGCATCTGTTAGCCAATGGTGTCAAACCCGAAGAGATACTGCTGCTTACCTTTACCAATAAAGCAGCAGCTGAGATGGTTGAGCGTGTCGCACTCTATTTTGGTAAGCAGACGGCTAGTAAGATCGATGCAGGAACGTTTCATGCCATTAGCTATCGATGGCTAAAACGCTTTAACGGTAAGGTGGTCCTTAAACAACAGCGCGAGTTAAAGACACTCTTTCGCAGTGTTTTTGAGAAGCGTTCTTTTGCACACTTAAGCACAGACAGTGAGCCTTACGGGGCAAATTATCTTTATGATCTCTACTCCTTTTTTCAAAACACTGAGATGAGTGAAGATTTTGAGACGTGGATCGCAAAGAAACAGCCTGAGCATCGAATCTATGCCATGATCTATGCAGACGTTGTGGATGAGTTTGAGCAGCTGAAGCTGAAGTACGGGTTTTTAAACTTTAATGATCTGCTGATTCAGATGCGTAATATTGCAAAAGAGAAGACCTTAGGGTATAAAGAGGTGCTGATCGACGAGTATCAGGATACTAATGCACTACAAGGCTCACTTGTCGATGCAATGAGGCCGCCATCACTTTTTTGTGTTGGAGATTATGACCAGAGTATCTATGCTTTTAACGGCGCGGATATCGGGATCATAAGCTCATTTACAACAAAGTTTGAAAAAGCAGAGGTCCATACACTTCGTAAAAACTATCGCTCTACAGTGCCGATTCTCTCTCTTGCCAATAGGGTGATATCACATAATGAACGTATCTATCCAAAAGAGTTAGAAGTGACACGTCAAGAAGAGGCACAACCGCCTAAGTTGTTGGTCTATGATGAGCTATTCGATCAATACCATGCGATTACTGAGATGATCAAGGCCTCTAGCACTGACAGAGAAGATATAGCCGTTATCTTTCGGAATAATTCAACAGCAGATGGCATAGAAGCAGCTATGCGGGAGCAGGGGGTTGCATGCCGAAGACGCGGCGGCACCAGTTTTTTTGATGCGAAGGAGATCAAAGCGATACTTGATATCTATACGTTGATGGTCAATGAAAATGACATGATGGCCTTTATCCACCTTTTTGAATTTGCAAAAGGGGTGGGGAGTGCAATTGCAAAAGAGATTTTTATCGCTCTGCAATATGTGGGTTCCGGATCACTTCTTTATGGTGTGTTTTCGCCGGATATTACTATCAGTAATCCTTTTGAAAAACGGAAACTAAACCAGCAATTAGGTCTCTTTGATGACTTTATTGAGCTGGGTTCAGCGGGACGTTTTGGCGCGTTAGGTTTTGATGCAAAGTTTTTAAAAAACCCTGTCCTTAAACATCCTAAGTTAACTAAAGATGGGGCGAAATTCCTCTATAACTTTACACAATTACTGCGCTCTATTCATGGATTAAAACAGCCAAAGACGATTGTCAGTAAAATCCGTACTTCAGACTTCTATCATGGTATTGTTGATGTTCTCAGCTCAAAACGAGCTGTTCAAGCAGATGGGACAGTAGATGAAAAGCACAAAAAAGAGTCCACAGAACGTATGCATAATAAGTCTCAGATACTGGTGGAGTTAACAAAACCATATAGTGAACATGAACGATTTTTGAATGCGATGATACTCGGTTCCCAAGATCTGACGCAAGGCGAGGGTGTTCACCTTTTAAGTGTCCATGCTTCTAAAGGGTTGGAGTATAAAGAGGTCTATGTTATAGACCTTATGGACGGGCGTTTTCCGAATCGAAAGTTAATGACACGCGGGGGAAGTCTCGATGAAGAGAGACGTCTCTTTTATGTCTCGGTAACACGTGCGAAAGATATTTTATACCTGAGTTTCGCCAAATATGACAAGATCAAAAAAAGTGATTTTCCTGCGTCACAGTTCCTTTACGAAGCGGGAATGATGCAAGAAGATGAAGCGTATAAAAAGATGCTTGCGCGTGAAGAGAAGCGCAAAGAGAAAGAAGAAGCGCTAAAAGCTGAACAAGAAGCTAACTAAGTATAGGGTGCCCTATATAAAGGCACGTGTTAGAGAAGATGAGAAAACTCTTCTCATGTTAACCGAGAGCGGCCTCACCGAGACTCCACATCGGTAAGAAAATACCAAGTGCCAGTAACAATACCATCGCGCCGATGACAAAGAGCATGATCGGTTCAATTGCCTCTTGCAGACCGTCAATGATCGCATCAAATTTCATCTTATAATACTCTGTGACTTTTTGGAGCATAGCATCTAGTGCACCAGAAGATTCACCGGCTTTGATCATCTGGATGATCATGTTCTCAAACAGTCCTGTATCTTCAAGCCCTTCATGCAGAGAATTACCTTTTTCAACAGCCTGTCGTATCGTCGATAATTTCGCTTTTAGTGGAAGGTTCTCAGTCATACTGATAGCAGTATCAAGGGCTTCTGCAATAGGGATTCCTGAACGAACCAGTTCCGAGAAGACCAGTGTAAAACGGCTGAGCGTAGAATAAAGGACGATACCTTTAATGAGGTAGAGACGTAAAAGCAGCTGATGCACACGATATCGAAAATCTTCATTATTCTCAATCAAATACTTAACGACAATATAAATAATAGCTATAGCAGCTAAAATATAGAGACCATAGTTGACCAATGCCTTGGAAAGAAACTGTAAAATAACAGTAGGAAGTGGAAGGCCTGCCTTAAATTTTGAGAAGATCATTTCAAATTTTGGTACAACAAAAGTAAGTAAGATACTAAATGCGACAGCCATAGCGATCATGACATTACGTGGATAGGCCATAGCTTTTTTAAACTTGACCATATTAGCACGAATCTCTTCGAGCATATCAGCAAGGTTGTATAAAGCTTCGGCCATATTACCCGTTTTTTCTCCTAAATCGATCATTGCCAGTGTAAGTCCGCCAAGCTGAGAACGATAATTGTCCATAGCTTTGTAAAGGCTAGAACCGGCATTAATGTCGTCACCAGATTTAGTAAGAATTTCTTTTAATGTTGGATCATCAGTAGCATCAGCAAGATCAGCGAGTGCATCATGAACAGAAATACCGGCATTTGTCATAACGGCAAGTTGGCGAATAGCTGCGATATGTGCATCTGGTTTAAGCTTTTTCTTTTTAAAGTTTTTAAAGATGTTTGCCTTAAATTGTGCAAACTGTTCTTCCAATGGTGCTGAAGTTTCATCAAGTTTGACCAAAATACCAGGAAACTTAACCTTGGCCATATAGTGTGCTTCTTTTTTGCCCTCTGCGTAGAGTCTATGCTCGGTTTTTTTACCTTTAGAAAGCACAGTTGCTGTAAAATGTTTCATGATTTGACCACCCTTAAAATTTCTTCAATAGTTGATACGCCACTAACTACTTTTTTCATACCATTAGTAAACATTGGTTCAAACCCCTCTTCAAGCGCCTGTTTTATCATATCATCTTTCGAAGCACTTTGCGCAATTAAACTTGAAAGTTGTTCAGAAATCGGCAAAACTTCGGAGATCATTTCACGACCCATATACCCAACACCGTTACATTCACGACAACCTATGCCTTTGTAGAAGATCGTGTCCGCTGGGATATACTGTCTATAAGGTGCGACGACTGCTTCAGGTAAATGATCTTCTGTTTTACAATGCGGACAGATCTTACGAATAAGACGTTGTGCCTGAACAGCAATCAAGGCACCGCTGATAAGATAGGGTTCCATACCCATGTCGATCATACGAGGAATAGAGCTTATAGCATCATTTGTATGCAGGGTTGAGATGACTAAGTGACCAGTCAAGGCAGCTTTGACCGCGATTTCCAATGTCTCTTGATCACGGATCTCACCAATCATGATCTTATCAGGATCTTGACGCAAGATAGAACGCAGTGCATCAGCGAAACTAAGCCCGACACTGGCGCGTACTTGAACCTGCTGGATGAGGTTCATTCTATATTCAACAGGATCTTCTACGGTAATAACTTTTTCTTCTACACTACGGAGCTCATTAAGCGCGCCATAAAGTGTTGTTGTCTTACCACTTCCTGTAGGACCAGTAACAAGGATGATCCCGTAGGGTACTTTGAGAGCAGTATGCAGCTTTTTATAACCAGCTTCGTCCATACCGGCATCTTCAAGACGAATAAGAGCTTTTTCCTTATCAAGAACACGCATTACGATAGACTCGCCGTACATAATAGGAAGAGTGGAGAAACGAAAATCATATTCGCGACCACCTACGTCTGTTGAAAAACGACCATCTTGAGGCTTTCTTCGTTCGGCAATGTCCAGGTTTGCTAAGATCTTAAGACGTGAGGCAAGAGGAGGATAGATATCTTTATCAAAGATGAAAACTTCTGAGAGTTTACCGTCAACACGCGCACGTACTGTACAGTTGTTCTCTGTCGGTTCGATATGAATATCACTCGCCCGGTTTTTGATACAGGCTTTTAATATAACCTCAATAAGTTGCAATATAGATGAAGCTTGGGCTTGATCCTTATTTTGCTCCGTACCAATGGAATTTAGCTCATTACGGATGTTGACAACAAGTTCTTTGACGCTGTCTTTTAGTTCAATTTTAAAAAGATAGGCTTGTATCTGTTTCTCGGTTGCTACCGCTATGTCAAGCGGTTTACGCGGATAAAGACGTTGAAGTGCTTCTTGCGCTTCAAGATTAAGCGGATCAATGAAGGCAACAGTTACTGACAGGTCATTCTCTTTAATAGGAATAGCATTAAAACGTTTAAGTTGAGAGAGTGGGATTCTATCGGTAAGTCTATAATCCATATCGATAGAGTCAAGGTCCAGGAATTGAATTTCCATTACTTCTGCAAGGTGCTGCATAACAGACTGATCGTTTAAAAAGTGGTATTGCTTGATAATACCAACATCATAATGACCAGAACGAATCTGTTCAACAACAAATCGCTTAATAAAGTTAATAGATATAGCACCTACTTTAGTCAGTGTTTCCAATAAAGTATCGTCTTTAACACCAACACGATGTAAGCGGTCTATCTGCTCTTCTGAGATATGACCTTGTGCTAACAGATCATGGGTAATTCTATCCATTGTTTATCCTACCAGTATATATGACGCTTCGTCATTATCTTATCATAATATTCTTCTATAACCATTTTCGGAGATGCTCCACTTTTGGTTATAAAAAGCCGATAGCTTTTTTTAGTATCATTCGGATCTATATAATTATAGCGACGTCTATCTTTCGGCATACTATCTTTTGTATAAAGATCAAATACAATTGATAAGACATGATCTGTAGTAGGAAACTTTATCGGCATCAAATCATATTGATCGGCCAATGCATGAATTAAGAGTTTCTTTTGCATTAATATGACAGAAAAGTAGGCCGCATTTGCACGGGAATCCGGTGACTTTTTCAACATTGAGATTGGTTGTGATAAATTGTCTAAGTAATCGGCATTTAGACATGAAAAAGCATATAACGAAATAAATTCTTCATCATTTTTGTACTGATCAAGAGCTTTTTCTCCTGCTATACATGCCTCCTCATACTTGGTGTCTTGATAGAGTCTATACACGTCTATTTTGCTGTCTGCATATAATAGTAGTGATGAAATAAAGAACAGCGATATTATTTTTATCATGTGAAATTTCCTTTTTTGATTTCAGATAGCAACATTTTTGCTTTGTATGAGCCAGATTTCTTGATATAGCTCTCCAAGGTGTCAATAGCCTTCTCTTTTTGCCCCAGTTTTACTAAAGAACGAGAAAAGATTAAAATACTGTCTTCAATATTTGGATTCAGCTTATTGGTTGCTAAAGCATAATTATAAGATTCTTGATAGTTACCTAGATCATAATAATTTTTAGCAATAAAAAGACTTAATGCAGGATTTGCCTGATTGTTAAAACGTCTTATGACACTGTTTAGTTCATCTGGAGAAATTTGGTTTCGATGGACCTCCACAACGGACTGGCTTGATTCACTTTCCGCAACAATATGAATCTCTTTGTTGGGAATAATAATTTGTTCTGGTTCTATTTTTACAGTTTCTTTTGGCGTAATGGATGGTTGCTTAGTCGGCTGTTTAATTTTTTGTTTGACACTTTGTTTTGACTGATACGTACTTTTTTTCTTTGATGCTATAGGCTTCTTTTTTTCTTTAGAGATAGCTTTTGTCTTTTTGTTTGGCTGAGAAGTCTGTAGTTGTTCCGTTTGGTTCGATTCGACCATTGCAAGAACTTTGGTGTTATCGTAGCTGATGACTTGATCTTCGAGATTATACATAAAAGAAAATGAGGGGTGAAGTACATTTTGTTTATAGGGGGCAGGCTCTTTCTTGACTGGAACCACGTCAACATGTTTAACAACGGAAGGGGCCTTGATAGCTATATCGTCTTTTGTAATTAGCTTTTTGATAAGGTCCGGATCATTAAAGTAGAGTAGCGAAGCACTTCCTGCAATAAGTATTACAACAAAAGAAGTGATATACAGAGGCAACTGCTTTTTTAGATGGTATTTAGACCATTTTTTTTCTAACTCTAAAACGTCAAGCATCAATAAATCCTGTATGGATAGCGGCCATCTCAATATATTTTACAGGGATAGATGTAAAGTGTCGTTGCGTAGGTCTGTTCTCCTCATACCAGCTGCATATCTCAAAAAGAGTATAAAGAAGTTTGTTGGTATCCCGATAGTTTCCATGTGTAAATTGATGGATATGCTTTACACTTTTATGGCTAAACATATTAGCAATATCAAAAAAGTTTGCACGTAAAAGTTTTTTTTGGATATAGAGCATTAATTCCGAAGCGGTAGCATTTTGCAACTCTTGACTCTCCCATATCCGTGTTTTAAAATGTTCCTTTGCAATCAAGTCTTCTTTTTCAGTTTTGTGTAGTGCAAAAATGAACTTAACTTTTCTAGAATCAGATATGAGACGAATTTTTTCCATTAATGATTCGGAATACAGTTGTGCTTCATCAAGAATGACAACCGGTGTGGTCTCCATTACATAATGGTTAGAGATCTCCATGAATTGCGTAAAATTAAGGGCAGTAGGAGAATTGAATTGAAAAATTTCATAGGCCAAGACCTTGAAAAATTCGACTTCATCTATAATTGGTATTTGGATATAAACTATTTTTTGTTTAGGTGCAAGTTCTTTATAGAGTTTATTAAGCATCATACTCTTTCCAGTTCCCGGTTTTCCGAAAACAAGAATCATCTTAAGAGGCTTATTGATCGCATCTTTAAGAGAGTGATAAATCGCCATACTACGATCAAGTTGAACGTAGTCTTTAGAGTCGACAATGTCCTGAAAAACCTCTTTAGAGTTACGAAAAGCCCTAGAGTTGTTCATCTGCCTCTTTACTCTCAGCTGCTTTAGGAACACTTGTAGTCATATTGGCATCTTCGCCAAATGTCGATTTAAGCCCAGCCTCTTCTTTTGTCATTGACGTATACCCAAGTTCTGCAATAGTAAGCGTATTCCCTTGAGGTTTAATGATATGCGGTTCGATAACAATGACGATTTCTTCAACAGAACGCGTTTTTTCTTCATATTTAAAAAAGTAACCAAGACCGGGAATGTCACCAAGAAGAGGTACTTTATTGGTTTTGAAGTTTTCACGAGAACCGATAAGACCACCTAAGATGATGCGGTTTCCATCTTTAACTGTAACAACAGATGAGAGTTGGCGACGATCAAGGTCCGGCGGCATAGTACGATTTTCTTGTGCTGTTGTATCACTTTGAATTTGTACACGTGTTTGACTCAATGATGGATTGATTTTGATGGTTATTGTGTCATCATCGCTAATTTCAGGGGTAATATCTAAAAGAACACCGGCAAAGACAGAGTTGACAATGTCGTTTTGCGTTGTTGAAACAACACCGCCCCCCGCACCTTGTTGGTTTTGTGATTGTTGTATCTTGTAAAAGTACTCAGTACCGACTGTGATGAGAGCAGGCTGATTGTTTAATGTAAGGATCTTAGGATTAGAGAGTGCACGTACCTCTCCCTGTTCTTTTAGGAACTTGATGACTTCATTGATCGAACCACCGCCTGTAATCTGCACCAAGCCCGCTGTTCTACCAGCTATATCAGTAATGTCTTCAATGTTGCCAGTCGGTGTATATGTACCTGACCATTTCCCATTTGTACTGACTGTGTCTGCTGCAATACTGAAGTTTTGAAGGGCGTACAGTTGTGCCCAGTCTATACCTGTAGATGATTTGTCATCAAAGCTGACAGACATCATACTAACGTCGATAAGGACCTGCTTTTGGACTTTTTCTTGGAGTAGTTCCAAATAAGCATCAATACGTGCTTGTTGTCGACCTGTTGCTGAGATAGTGATAAGTCCGGCGTTTTTATTAATAATTGGTGCTTCTGCTTGATAAGCATCCTCAGGACGGTTAAGAACACGTTGTAGTTCAAGGTCTAACTCTTCCCAAAATTTCACTTCATCAGTAGACTCAATTGAGATACCGGATTTATTAGAACCGCTACCACCTGGCTCACTCATTCCACTTCCACCAGCAGATGCACCCGACATTCCACCAGACGTTCCACCCGTTGCACCTTGTCCAATTTGAGAAGATGTTGAACTAAGCATTACGTCGGTCGATCCTGTGCTTTTACGCGAGGAGAGAATATAATCTATGTTGTATGTGATTGTCTTAAGATAAGAGATTCGTAAGATGTCATTTTCTATAGTAAAGTTAAGATTATTCTCAGTCAGCAAGATCTCAAAAACTTCATCTATAGTAAGATTTTTAATGTGTGTTTTGTTTAACTTCTTGTCCATAAGCTTTTCTGTTTCGCTGTCAGCAACAACTAAACTGTACTCACATGCTGACGTTAATTGGTCAACATACTCTCCAATTGTTGTCCCTTTGGCAGATGATATACTGAAAAGTTCGTAGGTACAGTCGGCTTGAATTGAGGCAGATAAGACTACTGCAGCAGCAAGAGAGATAAGCTTTTTATTTAAGTTTTTCATTTTCATTTTCCTTTTTTACTGATAATTTAATTGACATCAAACTGGATTTTGTCATTTTCCTGGTGTTGAAAGAGTCTTAACTCTTTCTTTTTGCTCTTAAGGAGAGCTTCACCAGAAGAGACTTTAATAATAGTGTATTGTCGTACTCTATCTCCCTCTTTATACCACTTACCATTGATCTTAACCCTAGTGTTAATTGCAGACTCCATTCTGAGTGGTTGAAGTTCGACCCTATGTTTAATAGCATAAGTGGCCTTTTTGCCTTTTTTGCCACTGCTCAATAAGATAAATGGACTTTCTGTTTTTAGTACATCAGCAGCTTTGACGCCTATGCGTGGCGGCTTTATCTCTTCAATCTGTTGATTGATCTGTGCATGATTTGGCGTCTCAGTACCTGCTGTAATCACCATCGGTGCTAAGGATAGAATTGATAATATGAGTAGCTTTTTCATTAATATGTGATCCCCCATACAGATAGTTTAAGATCTAAATTTAATTTAGTAGTTGCCTCAAGTTCTACATCATGAAGGTCAACAACAAGTTTACTTTTTTCAATTGCATTGATAAATCTAATCATGTTTTTGTAGGGTGCTTCAGCTTGAATATTGATATTTAAGACATGTCCGAATTTCGTTGTATCAGTGGCAAGCTTATTTGAAAAAAAGTTGAGCTTAACATTGTTTATTTTGGCATTTTCAGCTATTGAGTCAATAAATGCACCCCATATCTCTTGGTCATAAAAGAGTTCAGGTATCTTTTCAATCTCAGCTTTAATATAGGTATTCTCATCTTTCAACATAGTGAGTTTGTTGTTTAGATCACTGATCTGTTGATCTAAACGTACTATTTCACTTTCAGGATGTATCACAAGATATTGTTTGTCCTTGGCTATCTTATCTTGAACCTTCAAGGAGGCTGCTTTGATGTCTTGGTAACCTTTTTCAGAGCTTTCCCAAAAAACAAGATAGGAGAACATAACAAGTACTACAAACACCATTCCATAGATCAATTTGATGTCTTTTTCACTTTTGTGCGCAAAACTTTGGTCGATATCATAAAGATATTTTTCTATGATCGCACTCATTTTAGCA
>JAQIBF010000108.1 GCA_027859195.1 Helicobacteraceae bacterium | reverse complement strand
AACTTTTTTACAGACTCAGTAAGACTGGTCTAGCTCTCGTCCAATATGCTAATCCTAACTCGTTCTACCGTTTGATAATAGTACCACCTGAGTGGTTATTTGTAGTATACGAGCTCTCGAAACGGCTGCGAGGTCGGTAGCTACCGACTACTTTCGCTTCAGTCGTTCGTTCCCTAAAAATCCCTAACTCGCTACGCTCAGACAAAGTGATTTTCTTAACGGTCACTCTCTCCTTACGCTCAACTCTGTAGATGTTTCGAAAAAAGCCAATCGGTGACGCATCTAGTAAAGTTAAAACTTCGTTTTAATCCCTGTTTGGATTGTTTGACAGATGTAAGTACTGGAGTCGAAGAAGCTAGATAGGAAGGGGTTCAAACAGATATTGGCGTCTAACCGCCAATTAGCCCGGAAGTCGAAGTACTTGTTAGTAAGATGAGTTAATAGTGCCGGAGGGTATCGCTCTTTTCTTTTTTGGTTACTTCTTCTTTTGAGCGAGCAAAAGAAAAAAGTGACGTACTAATGCTAAGAAGTAATAAAAGAAATCTAAACGCCTAAAAAGTCACAAAATAGCCAAATTAAGTACTGAAAAGAGGATTCTATTCCATATCAGCAGGCAAAAAACCAACAAAAAGCTGGCTACTTAGCCGTCAACTGTTGAATACGTCTTTTCACATGCTCACTCAGCAAGCCCTTAGCCTGCTCATGATTCTTCAAAAAGTCCTCATGCGCATTTTCATTGCAGTAGTTGGTAACACAGAAGACACCGCCGGCAGGGATGTCAAACTCCTGTGCGATGCGCAGAACACTGAAAAATTCCATATTCTCGATCTCAACACCAAAGTTCAAAAACTTTTTGACCAGTTCCGCATCGGTCGAGATGTAGTTGGAGGAGTTTACGAGGATATCTTTGCTCCCGTCTGTTTGGGTACTGACAACGTTGTCAAGGGGTGTATAGGCTTTTTTATCTAAAAAAGCCAACTCAATATTGGAAGCTGTCTTTGACTCGACAATATCAAAAATATTGTGTTTGCCGTAAGAGCCGGCAGTGCCGACAAAAAGGAGAAATTCCGGTTTGTCGAAGAGGCAGAGGCGTGTCAGGTTCATGGCTGTTTCGATCATCCCTACCCCCATAGGTAGGGCGAATTCAAAGGTCTCGTTGTTTCCTGCGCAGATGATCATTGCAGTCTCACCGGGATATTGTGGTCATGGAGATAGCGTTTTAGATCCATGATGTCGATCTCTTTGTAGTGAAAGATACTGGCAGCGAGAGCTGCATCCGCGCCGTGCTCAAAAACATCCTTGATGTGTTCCATCGTCCCTGCTCCGCCGCTGGCGATAATCGGCACATTGACCAGTTCACTGATCTGCTGTGTGATCGGGATGTCAAAGCCCGCTTTGGTGCCGTCAGCGTCCATTGAGGTGAGCAGTATCTCCCCTGCTCCACGATCTACGGCTTCTTTAGCCCAATCCAAGGCGTTGATGCCCGTGTCAACACGTCCGCCATTGAGATAGACATTGTAGTGATCGCCTGTTTTCTTCACATCTATAGCTATGACAATACACTGTGCACCAAAACGCTGTGCGCCTTCATTGATGAGCTCCGGACGTTTGATCGCAGCAGAGTTGATGCTTACTTTGTCACAGCCGACATTCAACAGTGCATAGATATCCTCGAGCTTGCGAATGCCGCCGCCCACGGTCAAAGGGATAAAGACCTCCTGGGCTACTTTTTTAACGATATCGACGATGGTGTCGCGCCCTTCGTGAGAGGCACCGATGTCTAAAAAGGTGATCTCATCGGCACCCTCTTCGTTGTAGCGCTTTGCCACTTCAACGGGGTCGCCGGCATCTTTAAGGCCGACAAAGTTGACGCCTTTGACAACACGGCCGTCTTTGACGTCCAGACAAGGGATAATACGTTTCGCAAAATAATCCATACGGCTGCTTTGTAGTTATATTTTGAGATTATAGGGCAAATTCTCTTAAGGTGAGAGTATACAATAGGGTTAAGGCAAGGATTTGATATTAGCCATTACAAGGAGTACCAACCGCGGTTATAGGGAGAAGACAACAGAAAAAATCTGGTGTGTTCTTTAGCGGGAACTCCAACAATAGGGGAGCTCTTTTCGGAAGATACTATTTTGGTTGATGTATAATGAAAGTATAGAGAGTGTTGAAAAATCAAAATGTTTTAGTGCTTTAAAGTGGTATATATGCCAAAGAGGTGACTTTCAGATCCAAGATTACAGAAAATGGGATAATCAGGATGTTTTTAAAAAATAATTTCAAGATACTGCTATTAAAAGCTATCTTACCTATAGTACTCTTCTCTATGACGTTAGGTGCTCTTTTTTTCCAATACACCATCAATGAAAAGAGAAACGGATTGCTCCATAAAAGCGAGGTAATCGTCAAGGTTATCGGTGCTATTTTACAATTTGACAGCACGAACACACAAGAAAGAGATACAGGAACAGCCACTATAACACAACTGCAAGATGCTTTTTCCAGGCTACAATCAAATCTGATCCCCAATCAATATCTTATAGGTCAGCGCAGTGCATCTGGGATTGTTTTTTTGGCCCATTCGGGCGAAGAACCGCCAACGGTTCCATGGGAAGAGAAGGAAAAGGCGATACCAATGCGTTTGGCTCTCCAGGGGAGTACGGGTGTCATTGTAGACAATGATTATGCTGGGAACAGGGTTCTTGCTGTCTATCGACCTATTCCCAACACAAAGTGGGCCCTTGTCATTAAGCAGCCGATTGCATTTTATCTGAGACCTTTTTATATATTTGGTTTGAGCTATTTGGTCTTTGTCCTTTTGTTCACCTTTCTTTTGTACGTTTTGCTCAAACATAATGAGAGCCGTCATGCCAAAGAGACAGCTATAAAAGAACACCGCTTTCAAGAGCTCGTTGAAAGCACGGACAATTGGGTGTGGGAGGTCGATGCCAGCGGAGTGTACACCTATTGCAGTTCGCAAGTCTATGATCTGTTAGGGTATCGGCCTGATGAGATCATCGGTACAAAGCCGTTTGATCATATGGAGAAGGAAGAAGCTGAAACAATCAGTGCGATCTTTGCAAAGATCGTCAAAGAGAAAGCAAGTATTATTGAGTTGGAAAATTATAATATTCACAAAGATGGGCGCAGGGTCTGTCACCTGACAAACGGCACACCGTTTTTTGATGATGAAGGAACTTTGCTGGGCTATAGAGGTATCGATAAAAATATCACCAAGTTGAAAGAAGATCAGAAAGCTATTGAAGAGATGGCCTATTCAGACCTTTTGACGCACCTGGCTAATCGTAGAATGTCGCTACAGCGTATAGCAGAAGAGATCGCCTATGCCCAGAGGCATCATATGATGGGCGCCTTGCTGTTTATTGACCTTGACGAGTTTAAGTATGTGAATGATTCATCTGGACACGATTGCGGCGATGAAGTGTTGGTCATTGTAGCAGAGCGTATGCAAGAGGAGATCCGTGACAGTGATATTGTGGGGCGTATCGGTGGCGATGAGTTTATTGTGCTGTTGCGCAGTGCCCCACTCTCTTTGGACGCCCTGCAGCGTCAAACAGAGTCTTTAGCTAAACGTATCATTGCGGCAATTAATCACCCAATAGTGATTCATAATAAGGAGCATCATGTGGGTGCGAGTATCGGTGTTGCCTTTATACCGCAAGACGGTCAGACGAGCGATGAGGTGCTTAAGCATGCGGACAATGCAATGTATATGGCGAAGGAACTTGGTAAAAATCAACATTTTTACTATAAAGATATGCTGCAAGAATAGGGTTTAGAGTGGAAGACCACCTTGAGTTGATGGGTATTTAGGTGTATAATAAAAAGAAAGAGGAGAAAAGTATTATGGATGCTATACAAAAAGAGTTAGCTAGCCGCAAAACAGAGATACAGTTAGCCGTCGAACTTCTTTTCAAAGCCAACATGAAGATCACTGATTGGGATGTTCCGGAAGCCGATGATAAAGAGGGTGCTAAGATATTGCTCGATATGATACAGGAGAAGATCGACGAAATTCGCGAAGATGTCCTAGCGGGCAGATATAACAACTATTAAGGATTAAAGATGAGCTCACACAAAGACCATAGCCATTTAGAACAGATAAAAGAGGCAGTTACACATTCTGAACTGTTAAGCGAAAGTGAAAAGTCTCAGACGATGCAGCATATCGATGAGTGGATATTAGAAGATAAAGCAGAGGGAATGCTCTACCAAGAGCTTATTGAATTAGTTAACGGCATCAAGCCTTTATTGGCGGAACTTGGGCTCATAAAGTAGCGATATGACGACAGTTTTAGTGCTTCTTTTAGGCGGTTTGACGGCAACACTTATAGGTCTTTATTTTCTTTACGATATGCGTAAAAATGGACGGTAGGGTTGATTGTTTTAGTACAGTCAGTCAACTGATACGATGACCTACCTTTCAGCCCTGCTTTTGCTCTTCGGCGGTTTGGGTGCGGCGTTTTTAGGAGTATATCTTCTGTATGATATGCGTAATAAGCAGTTGTTGCATAAGATAGAATTGCTCGACTTTCCGGAATCTTATAAAAAAATACTCTCCAAAACACCCCATTACGCAAAACTTTCCACACTTGACCAGAAAAAACTTCAACGATCCATACTCTATTTTATCTATACCAAGGATTTTGTAGGCGTAGAGCTTGACGTGACGGATGAGATGAAAGTCATTATCGCTTTTTACGCGTGTCTTCTCCTAGTACATAAAAAGACAGAGAGCTATTATGAAGAGCTTAAAACGATTGTTATCTACCCGCATGCTGTCGTGGTCAAAGAGGTCCGGTCAGCAGGCGGTATCTTTACTAAAGAGCAGTTTGTTATTCAAGGCAGGTCCGCTAATCATACGGTCGTTTTGACTTGGAATGAGGCGAAAAAAGAGGCCTATCACCTGCGCCATAATAATGTCATCATTCATGAGTTTGCCCATGAGATCGACTTTATGGATGGTTATATTGATGGGGTACCGCCTCTGGAAAAGTCAAAATATGACAGCTGGGTAAATACATTTTATAAAGAGTTTAAAACGCTTAATTCTATTGCACTGAAAGATCGGGAGTGGGGAAAGTATAAACTGTTTGGTGCCTATGCCGGCAGTAATGAAGCAGAGTTCTTTGCGGTTGCTACAGAGCGTTTTTTTGAGGCGCCCGCTTCTCTGAAACACCATTTTCCAAATCTGTATAATGAACTTGAAAGTTTCTATCAGATCGATACGGCGAAGCTTCTGAGCTAGGGACAAACACGTATGTCCCTGACGGAGGTCTAGAAGTAGTAGCCTAGTCGGACGGCACCGTAATTATCACTTGCTGAATCACTTAATCCATAGGCATAAGTAATGGTCGTAAACCAGTGCTTGTCAATAGTGTAGAAGAGATAGGCAGAGGCACTCTTGATGGTCTCTGTAGTGCGATAGATGCTGTCACTGCTGTTATAGGCAAAACTGGTATAGAGCCTACCGGTCGGGTAGAAACCTATTCCTGCATTAAAAGCATTGGTATTTTGATAGTGGACATCTACGGTTTCATTAGTATCGGTATAGCTGAAATCATCATCATTGACCAATGTGTAACTGTACCCTCCAAAAAGGTTGATATTGTCAAAGAGGTAGCTCACACTTGCTGATGCCGTATAGTCAAGATTGTTGTTACCGTAACCTGTGTCATAGGTCGGCAGGATAAACCCTCCGCCAAGACGCACAAAGAGAGTACCTGTCGGATTGAATTGATAGGTAGCGCCTAAAAAAGAGTCATTCTGGCCGCTGTTGCTGTACGATTGACTTTGTGCATTAAAATAGGATGTGGAGGCTTGAACAGAGAGGTTTTTATAGTAGTAATCAACTTGAAGTGTCGTATTGATGGTACTGCTGTCTTCCGGGTTCAGCGCACTTAAGGTGTTTTCATTGAATTGAGAGAGGCTGACGCCGCCGATAATATCAAAATGGTGATCACCCTCCAAATTTTTGATGGTACAGCCGTGCATATCCACGAGCTCTGTCAACGGGGTGTTTGGACAACGGTCGATGGTGTCTTCCACCCCATCCATATCATAATCACTGTATGCAAAAAGGCTCAGTGTCAATAGTGATAAAGTAAAAAACAGTTTGTGCATCGATTCTCCGAACGGTACCCTGTTAAAGGGTACCTGTTATCTAAAAATTATTGTCCGACGTTACTTGTTGGTGCAGGGGTCTGCATAGCACCGCCCTGCTGTCCGAGCTGACTGCCGCGCAACTGGTTCATCTCTTGTGAACGTTGCATCTGCTCTGTCTGCTCAAGCTGGTTAACACGAAGACGATCTTGTGAACGTGTTTGAAGTTTTTCACCCTTTTCTTCACCGGCATATGTATGCGCTTGTGTCTGTGTCTGCGTACGAAGTTGCGTAATAGCCTCTTCACGATCAGCTTCGTTCATTGTAGCTAAACGTGTTTTAAATTGATTCATCAGTCTAACACGTTCTTGTGCCGGAGCATTCTGAATCTCTGTGATCTGCTCATCGACAGTGATGTCTGTTGCAACATCTTCTGCCATGCCTAGAGTTAATGTTCCGAGTAGCATCAATGCCGCTGCACTTAATGTGATTGTTTTCATTGTAGATCCTTCTGTATTGTTTAGATTGTTGAATTATTACACAAGAGTGTTAGCTCTTTGTAAGTGATGAAAGATCCAAAGTAAAGACCGTTCCCTCATCGATCTTGCTGTTAACACTGATTTTGATCTTTAACTCATCGCACAGTTTTTTAACGATGTGAAGCCCGATTCCAATACCTCGTTCCTGCTCTTTATAGAAACGCTCAAAGATACGTTTAGAGTTTTTGATCCCCTTGCCGGTGTCGATGATGTGCAGGGCCGAGCTCTCGTTGTCATATGTGACACTGATCGAACCGTCAGGTCGGTTGTATTTTGCGGCATTGGTCAAAATATTATCAAGAATACGGGTGAACGCCTCAGTGTTTACATTGATCTTCGCTGTCTCCATCGTGACATTAAAATGAATAGTCGGATAATTTTTGACTAACATCTCCATTCTCTGACTGATAAGGCCTTTAAGCTCGATGATCTCTTTTTGGTGGGCATGATCATGAAGATAAGAGCGAAGGTTTTTTTGAAGATCCAATATGTTCTGAACACTCTGTTCGATACGCGTTATCTTGTCATTATTGCCAAGTTCACGTTTTAACATGGCGCTGTTAAGCCTCAGCGAAGCTAGAGGTGTGTTGAAATCGTGCAAAATATCTTTAATGAATTCCTGGGTGAGCAGGAGCGCGTTACGAAGCGGATAGAGAGAATAGACAGAAAAGAGGGCAGAGATGATGAAAATGACAGCCAGTACGGCGATAAACTCTAAAATAGCGGCATTTTTCAAGTTTTGAAGATCACGGCTATAATCCGCTGCAGGAAGATGAAACTCCATAAGGTAGTCATTGGCCTCGGGAATAGGGAAGTAACTGCTTAGTCCGGTACTGTCTTTATAAAGTGTATAGTTCTCCTGCTGTTGCATCGGTACAAAGTCGATCTTAAAACGTTCACATTTCAGATCAAAACTGCACAAACGCATTTCAGTGAATATCTGGTCATCAAAAGTCTTGACCTCTTTTGTGTAATTGATGTAAAAAAGTGAGGTGATTACTATACTGAGAGAGCTGAAAAAGAGTAGAAAACTCTTTAAAAGGGATTCTATCTCAACGCGACTCAAGGATGTACCCTATACCGCGAAGGTTTTGAATGTTCAGTCCGGTGGTCTGTTTGAGTTTGGTCAGTGCGACCCGTAGTGCCGTTGGTGAGGGGCGTTCGAGGCAGTCCATTAAGATGTCTTTATCCAAGACCTTATCGGTGTTATGGATAAAAAGCTCAAAGAGTCTCTCTTGTACCTCACCAAGTGCAAGTGCCCGTCCCTCTTTTCTCAGGAGCTTGGCCTGAGAATCATACTCAAGGTCACCGTAGAGGATTGTCGCTGACTGCTGGGCCAATTTTGCATTGACACGGATCAGGAGCTCTTCTGGAAAGAAGGGCTTTTTGATGTAATCATCGGCGCCTACTTCAAAGCCTTTGGATATGGAGTTGAGGTCGACCAGGGCACTAATAAAGATCGCCGGGGTCTTATCATCAGCTGAGCGCAGGCTTTCAAGCAGCTCTAAACCACTGATCTCAGGAACATTGATGTCAAAGATGTAGAGGTCAAATCGTTGCTCATACGAAGCATCAGCTGCAGCACCGCCATCAAGAACGAGGGTAACATCATACCCTTCGCTTTCCAGCAGCTCTTGCAGTGTCTCTGCCAATAAGGTGTCATCTTCTAATAAAAGTATATTTTTAGCCATCTCTTATTGTAGTACAGAAGTGCTAGCAGAATATTAAATTGATGAAAAATTGCATACAAAAGTGCAAGTTGCTTGGTAGAGATACTCTCTTAGATTTCGATTTTTAAAACGTTTAAATGCCTTCTACCGTTAGAAACGTACCTGTTTCGTTGCAAGAAGCAGCGGATTATTGTGCCTTGTTGCAATAGAGAATGAAGAAGAGTAGTATAATAAAAAAAGAGAGTATTGAGCACTGCTTTTTAAGAAGAAGGGAACATCGATTGTGAAGATCGGTCGCTTTTCCGGTATGCAGAAAGTGCGCAGGAGATTTTCGACGGCCTTGTTGCCTGGCATGAACTTAACAAAACACCGCTCTTCTGAGCGCAGTGGCATATGTGTGCGTAAACAGATGAAAGGGATGCTGTTATGAATGAAATCGAATTAGGCGAACTCCTTATGATGCTCTCTTTGGTCTTTGCATTGACCTATGCTCTCGGCTATTTTTTCTCGCGGTTTCGCATTCCCAGTATCCTTGCAGCGCTCTTTGTCGGAATGGCGCTGAGCTATACTGCCTTTTCTGCCTCTATCCATTCGGTACCGGCCTTTGAGAACACTTTCACCTTTCTGTCCAACCTGGGTGTCCTTTTTCTTCTTTTTTATATCGGGCTGCAGATCGATCTGCGTGAGATGAGACGCTCCAGCAGCGATATCGTCTGGTTGACTGTTTTAAATACGGCGATCCCCTTTGTCTTCGGTGTGGCCGCCATGCTGCTCTACGGTTACGGCTGGGCAGTGGCACTGGTGATCGGGATGACCCGTATGCCGACGGCCGAAGCGGTGATCGTTCCCATCCTGGATGAGTTTCAGATGATTAAGACTCGGATCGGTACCTTTATCATCGGTGCCGGTGTTCTTGATGATATCATCGAAGTGATCCTGGTCGGGATCGTCTCGATCTGGATCGGTACAAAAACCGGTGAGATCCACGGGGGCGTCATCGGTCTGTTGAGCGGCATCGCTGCCTTTGGGTTTATCTCCTGGCTTTTTCACATCTGGATATCGCGGATCACGAAAGAGTGGGAGCCCAAAACGCTCAGTGCATTGATGCTTTTTTCATTGATCATCCTCTTTGGTTTTGGCGGCTTTGGGGAGTACGTTGAACTGGGTATGGTGGTCGGGGCCATAACGGCAGGGGTCATCATGCGTCCTCTGTTTGAAACAGAGGAGCGAAGGGGTGAGCTGCTCTCCTCAACGACCCAAACGCTGAGTTACGGTTTTTTCGGTGTCCTCTTCTTCTTCTGGGTCGGTTTTAATGCCGATATGGCAGGTTTTTTCGAGGAGCCTCTTTTGGCAGTTGTCTTGTATCTGGTGGGGACATTGGGCAAGCTTTTTGGTGTATTGCTCATGGTACCGATGAAAAAGTTGAAGCTCAAAGAAGCGGTCATCATAGGGGTAGGGCTTGATGCCAGGCTCACGACAGAGATCATTGTCGCTCAGCTTCTCTACAGTGCCGCGATCATTGATCTGAAACTCTTTACGGCACTGGTCGCGGCGTCATCGTTCACGGCCATCACCGTGCCGCTGATCTTCTCACAGCTTATTCGTTATTGGGGAAAAGATGTCACTGCACAATCCTAAAACTATGTGGCATGCTAAAAGCACGGATGAGGTCATCGCGCACTTTAAAAGTGACGGAAAAAGAGGGCTGAGCGATGAGGAGGTCGGCAAGAGATCGAAACGTTACGGAGAGAACGAATTGGTCAGTATTGCTAAAACACCCTGGTATGTGGTGTTTTTACGACAATTCACCGATGTTCTTATTCTCATCCTTTTTGCGGCGGCGGCCATCTCTTTGGCCATCGGCGAGTTAGGCGATGCCGTAACGATCCTGGTCATCATCGCCCTCAACGGTGTTCTCGGATTTGTTCAGGAATTTAAAGCGGAGAACGCGATCGAAGCACTGAAACAGATGCTGCATCCGACCTGTAAAGTGATCAGAAACGCCAGAGAAGAGATCATCGATGCCAAACTGCTTGTTCCCGGAGACATCGTTCTCCTGGAGATCGGTGACAAAGTGCCCGCCGACCTGAGACTGCTTGAGAGTTTTAACCTCAAAGTCGATGAGTCCTCTCTGACCGGCGAATCAGCGTCCGTCGGTAAAAGAAGTGACACTGTAGAGGAAGAGACGCCGCTTTCAGGCCAGTCAAACAGGGTCTGGATGGGGACAGCCGTTGTCAACGGGCGCGGGACAGCTCTGGTCGTCGAGACAGGGATGCAGACGCAGTTTGGCCAGATCGCGACGATGACACAAAGCGTCAAAGTAGAATCGACCCCGCTTCAGAAACAACTTGCCGTTTTAGGGAGGAAATTGGGGATCTACTCTGTTGCGATTTCCGTCCTTGTCGCCTTGGCCGGTTGGCTTTTAGGTAAAGACCTTACGGAGATGTTCCTGACCGGTGTGGCGCTTGCCGTAGCAGTCGTGCCCGAAGGGCTACCGGCCGTTGTGACGATTACGCTGGCGCTGGGCATCAAAGCGATGGCCAAACAAAAAGCGCTGTTGCGGCGTCTTCAGGCGGCAGAGACCCTGGGCGCTGCAACAACGATTTGTACGGACAAGACCGGTACGCTGACCCAGAACCAGATGACCGTTAAAAAGATCTGGCTAGCGGCTGGAGAGATCGAGGTGACCGGCAGCGGGTATGACCCCAGCGGCCATTTCGAAGTCAATGGCACGGAGATCGATTATAAAGAGCATGCCGATCTGCTGATGCTTTTGAAATGCGGTCTGGTGTGCAACCATGCCAAGGTCCAAAAGAGCGATGCCGGCTGGGAAGCGCTCGGTGAACCGACGGAAGCGGCACTGGTGGTCGCAGCCTACAAGGCGTGGCTCTATGATGAAGAGCGCGAGAGTCTGATCAGCGAGTTCTCTTTTAATTCACTCCGCAAACGGATGAGTGTTATTGTACATGAAGATGAGGGGATGACGGCGTATGTGAAAGGGGCGCCCGAAGTGATACTGGAAAGAAGTACCCACCTCTTTCGAGACGGTAAGCCCCTTGCTTTGGATGAGAGCAAGAGAGAAGAGATAAAAGCAAGGTATATATCGATGGCTGCGAGCGGGCTGCGCACACTGGCGCTTGCTTTTAGAAGAGTGCCTGAGAAGACAACGCTCTCAGAGGAGGGTGTTGAAAACGAACTGATTCTGCTGGGTATTGTAGGGATCATCGATCCGCCGCACGAGGAGGTACCCGAAGCGGTCCGGATGGCGAAAGATGCCGGGATCAAGGTCATTATGATCACCGGGGACAGTCCAGACACGGCCGGTTCGATCGCCAGTGCCATCGGTTTGGAGACCGACAGCGCGATCACCTCGAGTGTGCTCTTCGAGATGGACGACAGTGCTCTTGAAAACAAGCTCAAAGAGCGGGTGCTCTTTGCCAGAGCGAGACCCGAAGACAAGCTCAGGATCGTCAAAAGACTCAAAAGCATGGGCGAGGTGGTCGCTATGACCGGCGACGGTGTCAATGATGCACCGGCACTCAAAGAGGCGGATGTGGGCATTGCGATGGGCAAAAAAGGGACGGATGTCGCCAAGAGTGCCGCCGACATCGTGTTGACGGATGATAACTTTGCCTCCATCATCAACGCCGTCAAAGAGGGGCGGCGCGAATACGACAATATCCAAAAGTTCGTGCTCTATCTTTTGGCCTCCAACAGCGGCGAAGTGATCGCGATCTTTGTGAACATTCTGTTGGGCGGTCCGCTGATCCTGATACCGGTGCAGATACTCTGGATGAACCTGGTGACGGACGGTATGACGGCGGTAGCACTCGGGGTGGAACCTGCCGACAAAGGCATCATGAAACGCCCGCCCAGAAAGGTCAACGGGGCGATTTTGGATCGTTACGGCATCATGATGATAGCGGTCTTGGGAGGTTATGTCGGCTTGGTGACCTTATGGCTCTTCCATCACTACCTGTCGCAAGATCCGGAAGATGGTCTCCTGCTTGCCCAGACGGTCGCCTTCACCGGGATCATCATTCTTGAAAAGATGATCGTCCTTAATTTCCGCTCTCTTCGCGAACCGATCACGACCGTCGGGTTTTTTACGAACAAGTGGCTTTTACTGGCCATTGCAGTCACGGTAGGGCTGCAAGCCTGTGCGGTTTATGTACCATTTTTACAGGAAGCACTGCATACAACTGCCATGGCATGGGAGGATTGGGCGCTTATCGTTATCGTGGCACTGCCCATTTTTCTCCTGACGGAACTGTACAAGTGGGTGCGATGGAGAGAGCGGTGAGAGAGTAAAATGCGCGTCCATGGTAAGCGTGCTGTACTGCTTTGAGCTGATCAGTGCGACTTGACATCCTGGCGGCTATTGCCTTATTTGGATTCTGTCTCACTCTTTGGTTCAGCGGGCATATCGTTGTCTGAGGGTGATACAGTGAAAGGCTTCTGCAGTTGGTCAAGCATGACGGTTGCCCGCAATTTTTTCTGTAAGATCTCTTTAGCCGACTCACTCTCATTTGACGGTGAAAAAAGCCAGGCAAAAAAGGAGAAAAAGAACAGTGCATAAAAGAGCCAGAGAAACACTTCACTGTTGTCGGATGTCGTTACCGGTTGCGCAGATGCCTTTACCGGGGCACCGACCTCTTTGAGGTCGACAGTAGAACGTTCAATAGGTGTCGTAGAAGGCTCCCCGACAGACAGGGAGTAGACCCCTGAGCCGATCAGGACCAGTAACAATATAGAGATAACCGTGACGACAATACTTTGATCATTTTTGGAAGTGGATGAGCGTGTGTCCATAGTGAGGGCAAAAACCAAGGTCATCGTTAAGAAAAACAGGCCTAAAAAACCTGCTCCCCACAATAATATTGATACGATCCAATCCATGTAAATCCCTGTTTTTTTTTGCATATTCTAGCACAGCTTGTTATTTTGTATGTTGCAAGGCGATCAACAAGTAAAAAGAGATGATAAGGGGTGAAGCTATTTCACGACAGAAGTCTAAATCAATCCTCATTATTGGAAAAATTGGAAAAAGCACCTTCGACACTCATGGCACTTTTATAGCGTGTTGCCGTCAGTCGGACACGCTTCGTCTTCAAATCGCAGACCGCTATTCGAAAGTTTGACCCCATAAACGGCTCGACAATACAGATGATCTTATCATCAACTTTCCGCGTTGCATGAATATTACCTTGGAGGTTGTGGAAAAAATATTTCGGATAGGTCAGAGGCGTGATCTCTACGATCTCAACACTCTTTCTTTGACCAAGGCTCTCAGCAATAATGCTGGCATCTTCGTAGTCGTCAAACTGAACGCACCACTCATCAAATTCTTTATTAAAATGTTCCAACGCTTCATCCAAAAAGCCGCCCGCAGGCGATTGTAAAGCAAAGATACTCATAAAACAGGCCTTAAAAGAAGTTAGGAAGATAGAGGGACAGCAGCCTGATAGCTTCTGTCCTAGTAATCTTTTCGAATTATATTACTTGACCCTTTAACTTATCATATTAAGCCAAAATCGGCCCAAAGTTGGCACACAAGTTTTCATCGAGTGCTAAAAAATACCATGGGAATTATAGTTATAGGGATTAGACCGCTGGTTGGAAAGTCATCGGTCGAATTTTTTAGTAAACTAAATGACATCATCCAAAGCTTTCATCAATCCACTGCGATATTCGGAGGGTTCTAACTTCATTATCTCACTGCGCTTTTTCTCAACCAACAGCTCAAACTCGTTGGTTAACTCTTTTTGCTGATGCTGTTCTTTATTGATACAGTAATAGAGCAGTTCACTTAGCCAGCTGCTCACTTGATTGTATCCACGAGTAAGATCATCAGGTCTCTTGGTAAAGCGGTATCTCGTTGATTTGACGTAGTAGTGTTCGCTTAGTTTGTTAAAGTCTATCTTCATGTGCAAGTGTAACGAGACTAATAAATCTGACAGAAAAGTATGGCACTTCGTCGTAAAAGTAATGTGTTGAGAAGAGTGCAGTATAAAGGGTGCTGCACCCGACAGGATTCAAAACTGTGATGCGGGTACCGTATCCAGTGCTCTAAAGAGAGCCCTGGGTGTGCAAGCCAGAAGGCCTGGTTTTTCTCTTCTGCTTCGTGTTTGGATGTAATACGCCGTAGAGGATCTGCAGTATAAACAGTGTTGAATAGTTAGGTCTATTATTAAGAAATTTTTAAAATTGAGTGCTGTTACCATACTGTGACCTTGAAAGAGTTTTTCTTCATCTAATCTTCATATTTGCATCATAAGATTCAATGTAATTACAGAGGAGTCTTTTATGAAGAGCAATATCTTATGGAGTTTGTTGGCACTGTTGATGTTGACCGGCTGTACTCCTGGCGGCACGACGAGCTCCGGCAGTGAGAGTGAGGATGATTCATCTTATAGCAGTGACAATGGAACGGGGAGTGTGGTCGATCCCGGCACAACGACATGGGTATCGTCCCATAATCAGGGACGGGCATGTCTCGATTGTCATGGGCCGGGCGGTGAAGAGTCTTTCCGGTCAGGAGGAACCGTCTATACCACGTTAAACGGGACGGCATCGAACCAATACGCCAGCGGCTATAAGATTCGCCTCGTACTCGATAATACACAGACGATTAATTATAGTTCCGGCCGGGGGACAGGCAACTCTCATACCAGCGACAGCCGTCTGAGCAGCTCATATACCTATACGGCGCAGGTCGTCGACAGCAGCGGGAATGTCGTCAATGCGTCGGCGGTAAACTCGCATGACTATACTCGGGTTGACTGTAACCGTTGTCACACCTCTGCCGGCAGCAACACTGCTCCGGGACGTATTGTTTCGTACAGTTATACCGGCGGTAATAGTGGCGGAACAACAGGTGGTACTACTGGTGGCACAACCGGGGGAACGACAACCACAGCATCTCCTTTTGTAGAGACCGTAATGCCGCTTCTGGTCACTTACTGTCAAGGCTGCCACGGTAACAACGGGAAGTTCAGCGTTACGACACCGGCATTGACCTACGACAATATCGCGGCCAACAACTTTGTTGATACCGTTAACGTCGACCTCTCGCCGCTTTTGACAAAAGCGAGCGGCAACAATCACGGCGGAGGTACTATCCTGCCGGTGAACGGGTCGGTCTACCTATCGTTGCGCAACTGGATCGCACAAGGTGCTGACGGCAATACGACAGGTGGGACTACAACCGGCGGCAGCAACGGCGGAGCAGTCTCCTTCTCGGCCTCCGTCATGCCTGTTGTGACCTCGAACTGTAAGGCATGTCATGGCAGCAGCGGTAACTTCAGCGTGACGACAACAGGGGCTACCTACAGCAACATCACAGGCAATGGGTTCGTCAATACGTCGGCTGCCGACGCTTCGCTTCTGTTGACAAAAGCGAGCGGAACAAACCATGGAGGAGGGACTATTCTTCCGTCATCAGGCGTGAGTTACCAGCTGCTTCGCGACTGGATAAATCAGGGTGCATTAAACAATTAAGGAATGAGAATGAAAAACGTAAGTCTAGCGGCCATGATCGTACTCGCGATCTTTTTTGCGGGGTGTGAAGAAGAGGGCGAAGAGGGGACAACGACAGCGGTCACGGCTGCCGATCGCGGTTGGCATTTCCCGGGCAGGGATTGTCTGGCCTGTCACAACTACGACTTGCAGAGTGAACGCCACCTTGTCACTGCAGGAACCTTGTTTAAAAGTCAGACGGTCGCTGATGTCGATGATCTGGCCAACATCTGTAATGCCGATCTGGTGATGAATTTTACCGATTCTGGAGGCAATATTGTCTACTCGACAGCCGACTACTATGACCCGGATTCAAAGGGCTATAAAGGCCAGGGAAACGTCTTTTTACTCGATCGTCTCTTTAACGCGAGTCTCAACGGCACCTACAATATTCTGATCGTCGAGAAAAGCAGCGGTCTGACCCTGGCAGCAGGCATTGATCATGAGTTTAACGGCGGTCAATACAGTATCGACAGTTCGGTAGACGACAGTAACCGGCTTTCGTGCAATGCCTGTCACCAAAACGGCGGTGAGACTGATCCGCTGTATGTACAAACCAATCTTAATCTGTGTCAATAAAGGGAGTCAACGATGAAAAAATTAATAATGATAGCGATGGTGTTAAGTCTGCAGTTGTTTGCAGGGGTAAGCGAAGGGGAGAAGGCTGTTGCTTTTGATCTTAAGACGCTGGAGGGCTCGAAAAGCTACCAGATGGATGATTTTAAAGGGAAGGTCGTGTTACTAAACCTGTGGGGAAGCTGGTGCGGCGGCTGTAAAAAAGAGATGCCGGAGTTCTTCAAACTGCAAAAAGAGTCGGATAAGGGCTTCGAGATTGTTGCTGTGAGTATCGATAACAAGGCATCAGAATCAGAAAAGTTTCTGCACAGTCTTGAGGGAGAAGTGGGCTACAAGACCCCTTTTCTGACCCTGCATGATCCGGACAAAATGCTTCCGAAAGCGTATGGTGCGGTGGCGATGCCGAGTTCGTATCTGATCGACAAAGAGGGTGTGGTCAGAGCAGTGATCGTCGGCAGTCTGGATGCGGATGATATCGAGGAACTTAAGCTCGAGATCAACAAGTTAAAGTAGGCGTGCGATGCAGTTTAGAATTTTGTATCTGTTTGTCACAGCGCTGCTCTTTTTGAGTGGTTGTTCGGACAAACTGGTCAGGGTCATGCCCTATGAAAAAGAGCATTTTGCGGACAAAAAGATGAGCCTCAGTCCCTTGGAAGAGCGCGCTGAGCAGGAGGGCCATATCTTCTTGATCCGTGAAGCTTCTGCCGGCGGCGACAGCAGTTTTCAGGGAGGTTGCGGATGCAGATAATACGAACTATTTTAGCCGGTATGATGCTGTTCTTTCCTTTTCTGGAGAGTTTCGCGTCTGACCTGAAAAACAGTGCCTCGATCGGTTTTGACACCTACAGCGACAATGGTGATGTGCAGGTCTATTCACCGACCATCTCGCTGATGAAAACGATCTCCAAGCACTGGCTCGTAGGCGCTAAGATGCGGGTCGACCTGATCAACGCGGCGAGTATTAAAAACGGCGGCCGGCCGACAGTCACCGATGCGGTCACCGGAGCTTCGGCAAAACCTGGTTTCGACGATGTGCGTTACGCGCCGACCTTTTTGGTCTCCTACAATGACGGCGACAATGCATTTACCGGCGGGGTATACTACTCTACTGAGAACGATTATGAAGGTAAGGCCTTCTTTGCCAACTATGTTCGACAGCTAAATGAGCAGAATACGGCCATCGGTATCGGGGTGTCGCAATCGTTTGACAAGTGGGATCCGGTCTATAAAAGAGAGCTGCCAAAAGAGAACCGTAACGAGTCAAAAGTGGATATCTCGGTCAACCAGCTCCTCACGCCGAGCTGGTCGATGCAACTGGTATACTCGTATATGTACAGTGAAGGGTTTCTCTCTTCACCGTACCACTATGTTGTTCAGGACAGTTTCGCGAAGTTTGAAAATTATCCCGATCAACGTACAGGGCACGCCTTTGCGATCAAAGGGGTCTCTCTGCTCAACGATACGAACAGTGTGAACTATTCGTACCGGTACTATAAAGATGATTGGGATATCAAGTCGAACACGGTCAATGTCGAATGGCTTACAGACTTCAGTGACAGTGTCATGACGGGTCTGCGTCTGCGTTACTATACGCAGACGGGGGCCAGTTTTGCCAAAAGTGTCGGGGGTTATAGCAAGACGGACGAGTATTTTGCAGTCGATTACCGTATGAGCGCTTTTGACTCCTACGATGTCGGGATCCCGCTGACCTATAAACCGTCACCGACCAGTGATCTGAGTTACTCGTTCAGTGTGGATTACTACCGTACCAGCAGTAACGATTACATCAAAAACTGGTACGACAAAGATAGTTTACAGGCGATTTATACGACCTTTAGGGTAGATTTAGAGTTTTAAGGACGTTAATGGCATTTTTTGAAAAAGCACTCGAAGCAAGCACCATGAGCACCAAGCTTTTGATCCGTGCCAATGTTTCCAAGCGAATTCTCTATGAGGCGTATGCGATCGCACGGCGTTTTGAAGAGCGCTACAGTGCGTACAAAGAGACCAGCTTTTTGAATGCGATCAATGCCGCGTCCGGCGTGAATAGGGTGGCCTGTACAAAAGAGGACATCGAACTTTTTCGTCAGTGTATCACCGCATCTGAAAAGAGCGGCGGTGCGTTTGACATTACAATGGGGGCGCTCAGCCACGGCGCCTACCATTTTGGATTTTCCAATCAGGCGATTGCGACAGAGAAGCAGCTTCAACAACAGAAAAAGTTGGTGGATTACCGCCTTATCGACCTGGATGAGGAGAGTATTTTCCTGAGTAAAAAGGGAATGCGCCTTGATCTCGGCGGTATCGGCAAAGGGTACGTCTCGAAAATGATCGCACTTTTTCTCAAAGAGAAGGGGGCGACAAAAGTGCTTGTCGATGTCGGCGGGGAGATGGTGAGTTTCGGTAAACGCTACAGCGTTGCGGTAAAAGACCCCTTTTCAGAGGGGAATATCGCCTATATCAAAACATCCAAGTCGCCGCTCTGCATCTCGACGAGCGGCGACTATCAACGCTTTATCACTTCGCGTGAGACGCATCATATTCTCGACCGCAGCAGCGGCAGGTCGTCAGCGTTCTACAGTTCGATGACGCTGCTTCAAAACGGTTTCGGCATCGACATGCTCGATGCCTATGCGACGGCCATGTTTAACAACGATTCGGAGTATGTCAAACACTTTTCAAAAGAGCATGCATTTACAACGATCGCAGTGGATAGAGAGGGAAATATCACCTTTAACAATCTTGCCGATCTGAATGTGACCTCGATCGGACTTCAAACTACAAACTTTGATTAAGAGCTAATCAAGCAGCAGACAGTCTGTTAAACTATCTGCTGCTTGATAGGCTCCCTACTGATAGATTCCTCTCCCCTTTTATTGTGTTGATAACTGCTATGATCAATTGCCTGGCGCACAGACCTCAAACGTTCATCCCCTCTTGACCTTTTTACAGATACCCATAAGAAGATGCTCCTAATACATGCGATGTCCCTATAGTGTTGATGTGCCTGTGTTTTCATTTCAGGATGTCTGCGTCGTGGTAGATAGTATTTGAATGGGCGGCCGTATAACGGTATGGTTTGTCATATCAGTGCGATCGGTAAAGAAGTTTGGTATTCAGGGTAAAAGAGAGGGATTTAACAGCGGCGGGGATACCGCTTCGGAGATCAATCTCCGTTTGGACCGTCGTGGCAGTCGTAACAGCCGACCTTCTGGCCGGCGGCAAAGTTTTTGGTTCCCTCCTCCGTTGAGAAACTGCGTGCGCTGAAGGTTTTGGAAAGGAAGCTGCCTCGATAGTCGGCACCGTGGCATTTGGTACAGGACTGTTTGTTGTTTTCAGCGACATCTTGATGCCCTTTTACCCAGGCCTGGCCGACAGTGTGCATGCCGTGCGGTCCGCCGGTACTTGTCGACGGGGTTGTGGTGTGGCAGGCAGTACACTCGGAAACGGTGCCGCTGTGGCCTTGAACACCGATACTTTGGAGATTGTCTTCGGCATGGCTGCTTGGATAGATCGCATGGGTCGAACCGTGGCAGGCCGCACACTGCATATCGCCGTGGCCGCTGCTGAAGCGGTAAAGGTTGCTGCCGGGAGCCGGCGTATTGTCATTGGTCGCAAAGGTCGTGTCCAGTGCCGCGCGGAGTGTTCCGGCGGTGTCGATGACGGCTTCTGTATAACGCTGGCCGTTTTGGTGGCAGGCTTGACAGTCGGGCTCTTCCATCCAGCCGTTACGGCCGTTTTGACCGACAGCGCTCATCGTCCCGTGACAGCTTTGACACTGCATCAACTGGCTGCCGTCCGGATTTTTGGCTTTGCCCATCGCCCCGCGAAGACACTCAGTCGTTGCTCCCGGGTGGCAGGCGTAACAGCTGTCGCGGTTACTGCTCTCGTTAAGCTTTAAGGTGCCGCCGGGGAGGGTGACCTCGGCATGAAGTGCGTGCAGGGCTTCCGTCAGCGGCTTGATACCGTTAAAGCCTGTCGTGCCCAGGGCGTTGGACTTGTGGCAGGCGGCGCAGAGAATAGGGGTGCCCTGCAGGGCCGTCTGGTACAGAGAGCTGCTGTAGTCATACCCGTTGGCCTGAAGTCCGCTCAAATAGCTGCTGACGTCGTGTTTGTCATCATGAAGTTTGAGGATGTTGAGCTTAAAGTCTTTCAGTGCATCGGGACTGTTCTCCCATCCGCCGTTAGGGATGGCATCGGTGTGGCTGTCAGAAGCGTGGCATTTTCGACAGTCCATCTCGTCGCTGACGGGCAGTACGACCTGTGTAGAGGCCAAAAGATTGCCCTGCAGATCTTTGGCAACGACATTTACCATCGGATAATAGTTTGTATCGCCGTTGTCATCATAGTTCAAGATCGGGATAGCGTCGGCCTCCCACCAGTCACGCGCGCCATTATAGGCAAGCAGTTCAGGCGTGGTGCTTGGCGTCATATTCCCAAGCAATCCTCTGTCATCTTCAAGTGTCGTACCGAAAAGGTAAACGACATAATCCCAAAAATTCGTTTTAGTCACGGTTGTCGTGTTGAGTGCGCCTGTAAGACTTGGCGCCGATTCGTAGCTCAGTGTCACACCGGATGTGACATGTTTATTTTCTGTACCCTCTTTGAGGATCAGTTGGGCTTTGAGATTATTGTACGGCGGCAGGATAGAGAAGACAGAATAATCTTTTCCGTCAACACAGTGCATACCGAGATCGTTCCAGGCCAAAAGAGTATAGGCACCGGATTGAGATATAGTGGTACTGTCAGTCGTTCCACCGGTGCCATCAGTAGAACCATCTGTGGTACTGTCAGTCGTGTTTTCTGTACCGTTGTCACTAGTTGTCGTCGTTGTTCCCGTGCCGCAACCGGATAAAACCAGCATAGCCAGTAACAAGGCTGTCTTTAACTGTTTCATTTTCGTCTCCTTATTTACGCGTATGAACGCGTTCTCTATGTATCAGTGTGGCAGATGAATATGAAGATTTGATGAAGGTCTATTAAATCATAGTATAATTGCCGTACGTAAAAATTAAAGGAAAAGCCGTGCACCTCCTTGTCGTCGAAGATGATCTTCCCATCGCCAACCAGCTGCAGCAGCTGCTGCAAAAAGAGAAATATATCTGTGATGTTGTCTATACCTATCGCGATGCCGTGAAGATCCTTGATGAGAAGAACTTTGATGCACTTCTGCTGGACTGGAATCTTGTGGATGGCGACGGCCTCTCACTTCTGCGGCAACTGCGTTCGGAGGGGAGCACGATGCCTGTTCTGATGTTATCGGCAAAGAGCGAGGTCGTTGACCGGGTCGAGGTACTCGATGCCGGGGCGGACGACTACCTCTGCAAACCCTATTCGAATGTTGAGCTTTTGGCCCGTATCCGCGCGCTTCTGCGCCGTGAAAGCACGCAAAAGGTAACCGTGTTAAATGCCGGTGATGTCACACTCGATCTGACCCGCCATACGGTCGACGTTGCCGGTGAGACAGTGATGCTCAGCAGCAGTGAGTTTGATCTGCTGGAAGTGCTGCTGCTTAACAAGAACATCGTCCTGACCCGCTATCAGCTCAGTGATCAGATCTGTAAAGATCTTGACAACTATAAACACAGCAATCTTGTCGATGTGCATATCAAGAATCTGCGTAAAAAACTGCAGCGCCCCGAGCTTATCACCACGGTTCGCGGTGTCGGTTACACTATTAAAGACTAAACACGGCGCAGTGTTACGGTCGCTTCTGCTCCTTTTCCTGCTCCTTCACTGCTGAGTGTGACATCGCCGCCGAGAAGTCGTGCAAGTTTACGGCTGATTGAAAGTCCCAGTCCGCTCCCTTGTTGGTTCCCCTCTCTCACCTGAGTAAAGTCATTGAAGACCTGTGTAATGTCGTCAGCTTCGATCCCGATCCCTGTGTCGCAGATATGCAGTTTCAGCGTCTGATCATCTGCATCGAGGCGGAGGATAATCGTACCCTCTGTCGTGAATTTGATAGCGTTGGAGAGGAGATTGATGAGGATCTGTTTGAGCAGCTTGAGATCGCTCTCGATCATGAGATCGCTCTCGATCATGAGATCGTCACTGCTCTCTCTGCGATACGTCAGAATGATCTCCTTCTCTTCTGCCAACGGCTCAAGCATTGTCGTTACTTCCAAGAGCATCGCCTCAATGTTTTCAAGCCTCAAAGGGACGATCGCAACAGGCACCTTTCCGGCTTCAAGTCTGGCTACATCGATAATATCGTTGATCATACTAAGCAGGTGCTGTGCAGAGTTCTCAACGTTGGCGACAACCGGCAGCTGCTCTTCTGCCAGTGTGCCGTAGGTGATGAGGTACTGTGAGGATGTGATGATGGCATGCAAGGGCGTGCGCAGTTCATGGGACATGTGCGAGATAAAGACAGATTTGGCTTTAGAGACCTCTCTGGTCCGTTTGACAAGACCTATCTGGTCGAGCTGAAGCATGATCATAGTACCGATAGAGGCGTAAAACTGCAACTCGTATTCATCGTTCGATGTCTCGCCGCCAAGGGTGATGGCACCGTAATAGTGCCGTTCCCCCGTGTCATAATCCCTGGTAAAAATGGCGATCGCCATCATCTCCGGCGGCGCAGCCCTTCGGGTAAAACTAAAAGAGCGCTCGCTGATGAGCTTTTCAAGCTCGGAGAGTGTGATCTCAATACACTCCTCTTCGCTCTGTGTCTTGATGATGCGGTTAAAGATCCCGATGAGTTGAACAAAACGCTGCAGGCGCAACCTGTTCTCCTCTTCCAGGGCGCCCAGGGCGTTATCGGTCTGACGTACCAGCGTGTTGAAAGCCCGTGAGAGCTGACCGATCTCATCAGCGGAAGTAGCGGCGACTTCATTGGAGTAGTCCTCTGTGATAACGATTTTTTCGGCTATTGTCGTAAGGGCCACGACGGGTTTGACGATCTGGTTCGAGATCCAGTTTGAGAAGAGGGCAATAAAAAGCAGTCCGATGACGGACATAACCCCGAGAAAGATGATAAAGTCATCCAAAAAAGCAAGGGCAGATGACTTTTTGATCATATAGACCGCGTACCACCCCTGTAAGACGCCGTCAACTGCCTTGTAGAGAACCATCTCTTCGTCGGTGGTATAGTCGCCGTTGTCGCCATCAAGCTTGAGTACGGCCATTTGCTGCTGTTGCAGAGCATTTGATGTGTCGGAGGCATTAACCAGGATTGAGCGGACACTGTTCTGATGGAGGTTGAAGCGGTTGAGATCGTCAAGTCGATAGGTCAGCAGCAGGTAGCCGAGAAATCGTTGATCTTCAAAGGAGGCATGAATAGGGCTGAAGAGGTTGATCGTTTCATTATCAAAATAATAAGTATGATGTTGAGACTCAGCCTCTTTCACTCTCTGCGCATCTGTAAATGGCTGCTGTAGGTTTTCCAGCGAGGAAGAGGCGATAACTCTGTTGACCGGATCGATGCAGTAGAGTTCAAGATCGAGGTTCATGTCCCGTTTTTTTTGGGTCAACAGCCGGGAGATACGTTTGTCAATATCGCCGACGATCATGTCGTCCATGAGATCCAGCTGTGAGAGAAAGAGAACTTCGTTCTCCAGTCTAGTCATCTGCTGTTCGACATCGCGTTTGATCTTATCAACCTGGGCATACTGGGTCTGGGTGATACTTTGAATGATCTTGGCCTCTCCCAGGTTAAGCGTATAGAGCAGGATGAAAAGATAGGGCACAAAACCGATGGCAAAAAGGGCGATGAGCAGTTTGACTTTGAGACTGCTGTTGAATCTGCTGCGCAGTGATGTCAGCCAGCCAGTAGGATAGATCATGGGGTAGTCTTCACTTCGTATATGATATTGACACTGTCGTCGACAGACGCTTTTGGAATATACCCTATGGCCCCTTCGACTTCGCGGACAAAGGCGAGGACACTTGCTGCAGACATCATGCTCAGCGGCGGGCGCTGTCCCTGATAATGCTGCTTCGCCCAGTAGGCGGCAAGCTGAAGATCGGACATACTTAACACTGAATGTTCAAACTCTTTTCGCAGCGGATCGGAAGCGGAGAGGTTGAGCGCGACAAGCTTTAACGAGCCGTTATAGCGTTTTTTCTTCAGATAGATCCGGCTGATATTCTGGTTGCTGAGACGGTCTTTGAAGATGTTGGCCTTGTTGGCGATGACAACAAGCTCACCCGCGTCGAGACTCAGAAAAAACAGTGCCGATATGAGCAGGATACGTATCATCATCATACCTAGAAGAGCACCGAAAAAGAGCAGAGAAACTGGTCTTCATGACCGCTGGAATGGGACTGGTACTCCGCTTTCAAGGCGACAGGGTAGATCGGACGGTAGGTGTAGCCAAAAACGCCAAAAGCCTCTTTCTGATCAAGGGTGTGATCTTTGTAGGCCTCCAGACGAGCAATCAAAGAGTGTTGAGGCGTAAGGCGGTAGACTCCCTGCAGATAGCCTGCATAAGGGACTGTGAAACTGTTGTTGTCATGTTGTGAACCGATCTCAGAGAGCAGTTTGAACGATTCGTTTTCATAGGAGACAGAGGCCATCAGGTAGTAGAGGCTTTTTGGCTCCATAGTCTGAAAACGGCCGGCATTAAATTGAAACTTCCACTCGCCTTCGCTATGGATAAGTCCCAAGCCATAATGGCGATCAATGTCAAAGTTGTTATAGACATCACCACTGTTAAAGATGGCATCAAGGTCACGTGTCTCCTGCAGCATCAGGTTAATCGTGTCTTCGGAAACGGTGTAGACGTGATGCGCCAGATTTACCCCCGTAGTGTATTTTGGAAAGAGTATCTCCGTCGAGATCGGGCTGGAGGTCGTGTCGCGAAGGACATTGATGGGTGAAAGATTCCAAAAACCGATTGGTGAGTTGAATTTCCCGACACGCAGGGCGTTGTCATCGTTGAAATCATAGTTGAGGTAGAGGCGTTCGGCATGGAAACGGGTGTCCGAGGTGTGGTTGTTCTCCGGCTGCAAGTTTCTCACATAGAGGTCACTCGCTTCGATTTCGGCAAGGTAGGAAAACTTGCCTGAATCGCCATAGGCCAGCAGAGCAAGGTCGTCTATGCTGAACTGCTTCATGGTCTCATTCTGTTTATAGTTAAGCGAAAAATAGCCCCCGGCATAGAGGGGTAGTGAACCGACCTGAACCCCTTCCCCTGGTTTGTAGGAGCTCTCTTCACCCCAGGCAAAGAAGATAAGCAGTAGCACAAGTACCGTCAAACGCATGAGATCCCTTTTACATTTCTGATGCACCATTATACACTTTCTCACCGACACACTCTGTATGGATTAGATGATGGATATTATTAGTGAGTTACAGCCTATGACTGCTATACTTAAACAATAAATTGATCACAGGAGAGAGAGATGAAACCGCAATACACACTGCTGTACCGTATCTGGCACTGGACAATGGCTTTGTCGGTCATAGGACTACTTTTGACCGTCTTACTAAGAAAGACTTTTTTGAGTTGGCATACGAACTCGGCACTGATTCAGAGTAAATTGGCAGAGAGCGGAACTGAGATTACGGCTGAGACGGCAAAGATGATCGCCCAAGCGATTCGTGCACCGATGTGGGAGTGGCACTATATTTTTGGGCTCTTTCTCGGGATCTCGATTCTAATCCGTATCTATATGATGTTGACCAAGCAGGCAACATTGTCTCTTTTCGTTTTTCTTGAGGCTCCGAAAGAAGAGAAGATTCAACGTGCAGTCTATCTCTTTCTCGGTTTTGCGCTTATAGTGATGGCAATCAGTGGCGCAACACTCTACTTTTACGAAGATTTAGGCTTTACAAAAGAGGGAATAGGCTGGGTCAAAGAGCTGCATGAGTTGACGATGTATGGTGTGTTGGGACTGGTTGTACTACACCTTGGCGGCGTCTTCATGCATGAGATCACGACGAAAGAGGGGATCGTCTCCAAAATGATCCACGGCGACGATTAGCGAGACGATATCCCTCTTTTAGAGAGGATTATTGTTTAAAAGTTGTAAACCAACTCTGCAAAGACCCTGTCATTGTTCTCAATGGCATTGAGCCGTTACCGCCGATGACAATAAGAGACTGACGATAGGTTGTTTCAGGCAAAAAAGTGACCTTATAAATGTTATGTTTTGGAAGTTTTTATTTGTATTGGATTAACATTCACTTAACACCGTTCTAATATTATTATGATCTATATAGGCTGTCTAATTAAAGGTTTGTCTACAAAGGTTATGACTATGAATAAAATCCTTCTAATATTAGGTTTAACTATCGCTTCGTTGCCAGCAGAAGTGAATATGTATCAAATACTTCCTCTCATCTCTCTCGCTGATGACAATGGCGGTTATTATAATGGTGAAGCTTGGGATTCATCAATATTACAAGGTAAAATAACTCTGTTAATGTATGTCGACCCTGATGAAAATAATAAAGGAGAGGTTTTTAAACCTAGCATTGAAGCTTTCGAACAAGAACTTGACTTCCATAGATTTCAAATTTTGGTGATCATAAATTTACAAGCTACCTGGAAACCGATTTTTATGATTAGATCTTTTATGAAAAACAAAGTAACCGATTTCCCTAAGCGTACCTATGTGCTCGATAACAACTCAGTTTTAGTCAAAAAATGGG
>JAQIBF010000167.1 GCA_027859195.1 Helicobacteraceae bacterium | reverse complement strand
TCAGAAAAAAGATGGAAAGATCCTTACATGGGAAGCTCTTTTTAAAGCAGCAGGCGAGGGCCAATACTTTTGGCTGGATTATAAAAATCTGGAACATCTGACAGCAGCTGAGACTAAGGAAGCTATCAAACGTCTGTTGTTCATCACCGAAGAAGGTTCTATCCGGGAGCGTCTTTATATCGAGGCATCGAACCCCTTGGCCCTTTCCAAATATACAGATGCTGGATTCAAAACAATTCTGGGTATCCATCCTCTACCTGAACAGAACCTAGCAGCATCAATAGTGATTAATGCTTATAAGATCGGTTATTATTTTAATAATATTACGGCATTGGCAATGGCATATGGCAGTGTAGAAAACCCCATCTATGGTCATAATACAGAAAAAAGTCTAGCTTCTATTCCGGTTTTTCTTTTTCATGTACCCGATAATGTGTCACTACTTCAAGATCTTGCAGATAAAAGTAATGTGAAAGTGATTCTTGCCGGTAGAGACAAGAGTATCAACCGCTTTCAAATCAATAATTGCAAAGAATAACAGCTCTGCTCAGGCATGTGTTTTCCAAGAATATGGGCTGTTTGTAAACACATTTTTGTTAAAATCTGCTTGATTTAAATTAGAGTTTCCCTGAGCTTATCATAAGGTTCGTAGACACTCTAAATCAAAAGGGCATATATGAAGATTTCCGTCATCGGTACCGGCTACGTCGGATTAGTAAGTGGGACCTGTTTTGCACAAATGGGCAATAGCGTCACCTGTGTTGACATTGACAAAGCAAAGATTGAAAGTCTTAAACAAGGTGTTGTTCCTATCTATGAACCTGGCTTGGAAGATATGGTTCTTGAGAACTATAAAAAAGGTACATTACATTTTACAACTGATGTACAGAGTGCCATAGCTGACTCCATGATCACCTTTATTGCTGTGGGCACACCGATGGGACAAGACGGTTCTGCAGATCTTCAATATGTCTTAGCTGTTGCGAAAAGCATTGGTCAATCTATGCAAGATTATATCGTTGTTGTTGATAAATCAACAGTACCGGTTGGAACAGCTGATAAGGTCAGAGCAGCGATCCAGGCCGAACTGGATCTGCGCAGTGCCGATATTCCATTTGATGTTGTCTCTAATCCGGAATTTTTGAAAGAGGGTGCAGCTATTCAAGATTTTATGCACCCTGACCGTGTTGTGATCGGTGCAGACAACGAGAAATCTATGGAGATCATGCATGACCTCTACTCGCCGTTTATGAAGACGCGGGACCGTTTTATCGGCATGGATATCAAATCAGCTGAGATGACCAAATATGCAGCCAATGCAATGCTGGCAACCAAGATCTCTTTTATGAATGAGATCTCCAACATCTGTGAGAGAGTCGGGGCAGATATTAATAAAGTTCGCAACGGTATCGGTTCGGATTCCCGTATCGGTTACAGCTTTATCTACCCGGGTTGCGGTTATGGCGGTAGCTGCTTTCCCAAAGATGTACAGGCATTGGCGAAGACTGCAAAAGACTTTGGGTACACACCCAGAATCCTTGATGCCGTAGAAGCGGTCAACTACGATCAAAAAACGGTTATTTCAGACAAAGTCATAAAACGCTTTGGTGAGAATCTAGAGGGCATGATCTTTGCGGTCTGGGGACTTGCATTCAAGCCTGAGACAGATGATATGCGTGAGGCTTCAGCTATTACAATTATCAATGAACTGACAAAACGTGGTGCCAAAGTGATTGCTTACGACCCTAAAGCGCGCCATGAAGCAGAGAGCTATTATCTTAAAGATAATGCCAATGTCGCCTATGTTGACTCCAAGTACGAAGCGCTTTCAAACGCTGATGCTGTAATCTTGGTGACCGAATGGCAAGAGTTTAGAAGCCCGGACTTCGACGAGATGAAAAAACTGTTGAAAACGCCTATCTTCTTTGACGGCCGTAATCAGTTTGATAAAGTACGAATGGCTAATTTAGGATTTGAATATTTTCAGATTGGGGTATAACCCTATACTTTTCGAATAGGTTTTTACTTCCATCGGAGCCTATATAGACTATTGTCGTTGTCCCGATTTTTCGAAGTACTTTTTCAGTACCAAGAGTGAGATGATATCTTCACGTTTTTGATCTTTGAACTGGTTGACATAGTCGTTAGCATTGGTGATGATCTTCAATGCGGCATCAATATTTTCAGCATAATACTTTATCTTCTCTTCCAGATCCGAATAATCATCTTTCAGCAGTACATAGTGATGCTCCGGGATCAATCGTCCCTCCATAAACCAGGTCTCATAGGAAGGTTTGACCATAAAGGCCAGTGAACTCGACGACATGACCCATTTGAGGTTTGAAGCGACATCATTGCCTTCTATGCAGAGTATGAATTTATATTGAAGTTGATTGGAAAGACTCATCTTCGGTTTTTGCCAAGTAGCAGCCATGTCGTGTTTTGTATTGGTCTGGCCAATGTTACAGTAGGGTTTGTCGTGGAACTGTTTTAAAAAGTCAATACGGTGCCCTACATAGGCTTTACCCCGCCATACCAAAATATCTTCTTTATCTTGATACGCCACTTTGTCATTGACAAAAATAAAGTGTCGTATCTTGTTCAGATTCAGTAAAACGGAGTTTTCATTTTTGCCATTGATCGGTCTGCTTTTGAGCAGTGTCGGCTGCTCTGGTATCGTGGTGATGTCACCAAAAAGGTAGGCGATCTTAAAGTTCGGATTGAAATAGCGTAAATATTCCAAGAGGTCGAAAAAGTAGGTCTTTTTCTTCTCTTTTTTGAACTGCTGTATGGTTGCTGCATCGTCAGGCAAAGTGAAGTTCTCTTCAAGTTTATTGTAGTAGTTGACACGATCTTCGACATACGAAATATTGTCGATCTCATTTAATTTCATATGTAATTGAAGACGGTAAAAGAGATCGGGCAACAGGTGCTTGACGATGTTGTTAAGATAGTAGGTCAATTTAGTATTTTTGTTGAAGTCTATTCTGAGGTACTTTTTTATCATTTATACTCGCTCCGCAAAAGTGTTGAAGTATACCACGGTTATTATGAAACCGACTTCCTGTTTAGCGGGTTTTCGATCTGTCCGATGTTCGGCAGGTGAGGCTCATTAACCCAGGTGCAAGGATCTCAAGGCGCTTTGATAGACGCTGTCAACGTCAATGGTGTTGATCGATTCGCCTTTGACTCCTACTATAAAAGCGCTATCTTCTTTGTCTCTAAACCACTCCTTGGCAACGCTGTTACCATCGTTGACTTCACTGGAATAGAGAATGATATTTTTTACATCACTGATCTGTGCAATATGTGACGGCCCGCAATCATTGGCGATCACTAACTGCGAACTCTGTACCAGTTCAAAAAGTGCCTTGAGCGGTTGGTTGATGAGGATCTCGTAATGATTATGCCACGCCTCAATTGTCTTGACATAAGGCTCTTCCATCTCGCCCATGACAAAGTAGACCGTGTACTCCGGCAGACGATTTTTTAGTCTGTCCGCCAGTTTGAGGTAGTTCTCTATATCCCAATGTTTCCAATCAAAAGCACCGCCAGGCATGAGACAGATGTGCTTCTGCTGCACGGGTATACTCGGCAAATATTGTTTTGGACACTGATCTGGAAGCAGAGCAAGATAACTTTCTGTACGAAAAAGGGATTGATTAAAAGGGAGCGTTTTCGTAAAAAAGAGACGCGAGAGAAAATTCGCATAACCGTAGGTCTTGTTTCTGTTTAAAAGGATCATAGCCAGCGTAACAGGAAGCGAATTCTTACGCAGGGAGATAGTGATGTCCGCATCGAGCTTTTGGTAGGTCTGCACCTCTTTGAACTTATCTTTTGTGACATGGATATTTTTGATCGGCATGACCGATGTCAATATTTTTGCCGTACCATTTTTTGAGAAGAGTGTAATATCAGCATCCGGAAAACACTGTTTTAGTGAATAGATCAGAGGAATATGAAGAAGGTTAGCACCGAAATGAGGTCGATTCTGCATAAAAATTGCGATGTTCATCAGGGATGCTCTAACTTTGAATTATATTTTTTGACAGTAACAAGGATGCCTGTCTTCTATTAAAACGCTTTTTGGCGTTGAACTGCATACGATCTTTGTACATAGGTAGATAGAGATGCATGTTTTCAATTGTCATGGGTTATTATAGGTGTTTTACACTTTTTTTATTCTTGATCTGATTTTGTTAGCACCGACGACGATCGAGTTGTCGGGGACCGATCTGGTTACGACGGCATTGGCACCGATTATGCAGTTCTCACCAATGGTAATACCGCCTATCAGTTTGGCACCGGCACCGATTAGTGTTCTCTTTTTGACATAGGGCATCTTCTGCGTATCGGTAAAGTCAGAACCGAGTGTCACCTGCTGATAGATAATGCACCCTTCTTCGACTACGGCTTTTGAACCGATCACGATCCCCAGAGGATGGATAAATTCGACATTTTCATCAATATGTGCAGAAGGGCTGATCTCACATCCATAGATGTAGTAAAGTCTGCGCTGGAAACGTTTTCGCATAAAACTTGAGCGCTTGGCATAATCAAACATCAACTGACACTCCAGCCGAAAACGTTTTTTAGGATTATGGGTCAAAAGAAGTTTGAAAAGTTTAAGCATAATGTTTTCCTCGTTGTTTCAGCTCTTATACTGACGTGTATAGGTTGTCATAAGCGCGTGCCATGTTTTCCGGCGAGTATCTATCTGCAGTACTCTTCGCAGCTGTTTTTAGACGTTCTCGTAACTCTCTATCGCGGTAGAGAGTCAAAACACTTCTTTCTATAGCTATGGCATCTGCAGGGGGGATAAGTAGACCATTGACATTGTTTTGGATAATATCCGGTATGCCCCCTACCTCTGTTGCAATAATAGGGACATTGAGCTGCATGACATCAAACAAGATCGAACCCAGACCTTCATGGCGTGAAGGGAAGAGAAAGAGGTCGAAACAGCTGACGTAGTCGTTGATATTGTTGACAAAACCTTCAAAGGTAATGTTTTTCAGCCCCGCTGCCTGCTCTTTGAACTTTGCTTCGTCCTGCCCCCGTCCAAGAATGATGAAATGGAGCTCAGGGTGGCTTTTTTCAAGAGCTTTAGCCGCTTCGATGAGCAGTGACTGTCCCTTATGGGAGTCGACTAGAGCGCCGACGTTCCCTATGAGAAACTTCTCTTTGAAGCGCGCAGCGATCTGACGTGACACTGTTTCGTCGACACTGATACCGCTGTAAGCACTGGGGATTATGGTAGTTTTAGCATCGGGCGATACACGCAGTACCTCTTTTTCGATCGCGTTGGAGAGTACCACTGTTCTGAAAGCAGCCGCGTACATCTTTTTGTTTAAAAAGTTTGTTTTGAGGGGGTTGTCAACACGTCTGGTCACGACATAGGGAATACCGTAGAGAAGATGGACAAAATAGGCGAATTGCAATGCCTTGGTCTCATGAGCCTGAATGATGGCAGCATCTTTTACTGCGCCAGTGTGTAAGATATAGGGTTTTTTGATAGGGATGATATCGAGGCTGTCTATATGGGCACAACGTTCAGCCAGTTCGGAATTAACACGGGTAAGCAGTTTCTGGCGGTATCCCTGTTGCGAGAGCTGCTCGATAAGGAGCTGTGTCTGTCTCTCACCGCCGCGAAAGCCTTTCGCAAAGTTAATGTGGACTATTTCTCTTTGCAATTGATATACCTTTTTGTGTAGCGGAAAAATTTGCCGTTAAAGTTGGAGACGGCGATAACAAAACCCCGCCACCCGTCCAGAAAGCCCAGCTGTAAAATGTAGGTCTTGAAAAAGGCAAAATTTGCTTTGAGTAGTACTGTCAGGAATGAGCAGGTCTTCTGGTCTTTTGCTGCCAGATCGGAATATTTGATGATCTTTTGTAAAAATTGGTTAACATCCTGTACGGCGTTGTGTTTGAAACTATGACGCAGTACAGTAGTAACAGCATCCTCTTTAAGTTCTATCTTTTCATGCACCATTTTGGCGTTGAACTGATGATAGCTATGATTGTAGATGCGGACCAGATAATCCTTGCCCCAGCCGCTGTACTTGACATGCTTGTTAAGAAAGTAGTTGTCTCTTTTTAAAACAAAAACCTCTTTGGCATTTTCAAGTGTGAGTTTTTTTATCTCTTCAAGCAGTTCAGACAAGATCACTTCATCGCTGTCGAGTGAGAGTACCCACTCATTCTTGGCAAAAGTGGCAGCACGGTTCTTGGTAGGACCGAACCCCTCAAACTCACCATCAACGAGAGTGACATTAGGATATTTCTGTCCGATGCTTTTTGTGCTGTCACTTGAGTCATTGAGGTATAAAACAACTTCAGAAAAGGTCTGCAGACTCTGCAGCGTCTCCTCAATAGTCTCTTGCGCATTTTTAGCGATGATGACGACAGAGATGGGGATCATCTGTTCTCCTTTGTAAAGAGGTCGATCTGTCGGATACCCAATTCATCGAAAAACTGGTAGCAGCTTTTGACAAAACCGTGCATCTTGATGAGATCTTTTTGATGGATGACGATGGCATCGATCTGCGCTTTTGCGTAGATCTTCTCAAGATTAAAAAGTGCCGATGAGGTAAATGAGACGATCTGCTTCGGATAGATCTTTTTCTCTAGAAAATAGATCTCTATAGGGATGTCATTGTATTGCAGGACAAAGTCTTCGTCAAAAAGTGCCTTCAGCTCATCTGAGATGACCTCGTGGCGATGGGGTATATAGATGATCTTGTCAGTGTAATGGGATTTTATCCTCTTGAGATATTCTATGTATGTTCCCTCTTTCATCCATTTGTTATCGATGTTCTGTCCCAGCAGATAGATGACCTGCTCTTTTTGCTCTTGCGGTGTGAATATAGATTGAAGATAGGCATAGTCGTTAGCAACGATCTGCTCATCTTTGATCGGCGTCAAGTTGTAGCAGGTGAAAAAATTGATCGGTTTTGTAATCGAACTTTTTAACCCGAACAGGGTGTAGCGCAGGAGCTTCAACTTTTTAGAAAGCGTTATTTTTGACGGATCACGCAGGGCTTTATGGATCTCAATGCTCTTTGTGCCGTCATCGACAAGATAGTAGTCGTCAACCGTAAGGTTTGCCATCAATACCTGGTTGAAGGTGCCGTAATCACCGGTAAAAAGGTAGTGATAACGGTGCTTTTTAAGCGAACGTATCAAGTTGACCTGTGCAAGGAGGGTGGAACTTCTATTTGTCGGTGCATAGGTGATGATCTCATCCCATTTTGAAAGGGCGAGTACGGTCTGCATCTGCTTATCATTCGTCGCATTGGCGTTCATTAGGACCAGTAGATTGTTCTCGGTTTTAAAGTGCTCTTTCGCTTCTATAGCGTTCATCAGTTGCAGCGGCGACTTAACAATAAAAATATTATGCATTACGATACCGCTATGATCTTTTCGATCATCTGAAGATCTTCGAGCGTGTCGACATCGACACTGCTCTCATCATTCATCGTAAAGGCAATTGTTTTTGAGGTGAACAGTTTCTCCTCTTTCAAAAAAGCATCGACTTCGATGATATAGATAGCCCCATTGGGCATCAGCACATCCGGCAGATCTTGACGGCGCATAAAAGGGTAGCTGTTGTTGGCAATGCCGTGAAGATAACCCTCGTCATTTTGCAGAAATGTCTTAAGCACCTTTTTATCGTATTGGCAAACACTGATCAGTGCATCGGCATCTGAACGGAACAGTCGATCAAAGGCCGCATCAATATCTTCTGCCGAGCGCAAAGGTGAAGTGGGCTGAAGCAGTACCACATAGTCGAACTTCTCATTTTGTCGCTTCATCACCTCTCGGAGTGCATGGGCGATGACAGGCTCGCTCGCCGTTGTGTCCTGTGACAGTGCATCAGGACGTCTAACGGTTCTTGCCCCGTATTGCGCGGCTACGGTAAGGATTTCGTCATCTTCTGAACTTACTACGGTTGTCGTGATGTATTTTGAGTCTAAAGCAGCCTGAACACTCCAGGCTATCAGTGGTTTGCCTGCCAGGTCGATGATGTTTTTGCGCGGTAGCCCTTTAGACCCACCGCGTGCAGGGATGATAGCGAGGATCTTTTTATTAGTCATGGCTTAGGTCCTGAAACTGTTTTTGATGTTTGATCTTCCATAAGGCATCTGAGTTCAGCAGATCTAAAAAGAGCTTGTCGCTGTTGCCTTGACCAAAATCGTGCTCTGTTGAAAAACTTTCGCTGTCGACATTGCTCATTGACGCAATGGCAGATGCGATCTCTTCGAGAGTGTACCCGGAGTGGAAGACACTTTTAAAAATGACACGGTTCTTCTGCCGGCTTCCGATATCAATGCTTGGAATGTTGTAGTGGGGCGCTTCGCGTATGCCCGCACTGGAGTTTCCAATCATAAACTTGGAATGGTATAAAAATGTCAGGAAGTATTCAAAACGCAGTGACGGAAAGATCCTAAATCGCGGGTTATCTTTCAGGCGCTCATACTCATGCAGTATCTCGATGCTGCCCAGATCATTATTTGGGTAGATCACGATGTAGTTCTCATCCGATGCCAGCATCGCATCGACGACATTTTTAGCGTAGCCTGCAATATTCTCATACTCTGTGGTCACAGGGTGGAACATACAGATAGCATAATGCTCAAACGAAATATCGTAGTAGCTTTTCACCGACGCCAGAGAAGGAATTGTCTTTGGATTCATCAGGTCAAGGTCAGGTGAGCCGATGACAAATATGGAGTTTTCGCGTTCACCCAGCTGGATAAGACGCTTTTTGGCTTCTTGGTTGGAGACTAGGTGAATGTGGGAC
>JAQIBF010000090.1 GCA_027859195.1 Helicobacteraceae bacterium | reverse complement strand
GGTCAGACAATGCCGTTTTTTTAACGCTCTTTCTCTCCTTACACTCTGCCTTGCAGATGCCACGAAAAAAGCAGAGCGGTAACGCATCTATTTTAAAGTTAAAACTTTGTTTTAATCCCTGTTCGGGTTGTTTGAATGTAGTTCTTATTTGTGTCGCAATAGCAATTTGAGCGTCAAGAAAGATAAAAGATACTCAACATATCACTGCGTCCTGGTACAGCCAGAACCTACGGAGGCATCTCGAAAGTCAGAGTCTGTGATGGTTCAAGCTGTGACTGTGACCGCCATCGTACTCTCTTTTTTTCCTCAAGGTTTTTTCTCTGTACGAGCAGAGAAAAAATGTTGAATACTATCGATATGATGTAATAGAAGAAATTTATATGCCTATAGAGTCAAAGAGAGATTATTAAAGTTGATACTTTGTTGACTACACTCTTACTTTTTTTCACCGCAAGAAAAGTAAGCAAAAAACCTCTCGTGGACGGCTTCAGGCCCGACAAGCTGTCGGGTACCATCCTTTCAGTCGTTCAATCGCTAAAAACACACGGGTCACTGCGTTCAATGCGTTTTTTTGCCGCTCTTTCTCTCCTTTCAGTCTGCCTTGCAGATGCCACGAAAAAAGCAAAGCGGTGACGCATCTGTTTTAATGTTAAAACTTCGTTTTAATCCCTATTAATACTGTTTGATGATAGCTAATAATTTTGTCGCAGCAGGATGTTCGATCTCTTTTGTAAATAATTTCAAAAACACAGGGAATGATACATCGCTATGATACGACATTAATTTCGGCATTCCTGCCGAAATGCAAGGGAGTAGCTTGGCTGCGAATCGTTAAAAGTGGCATACTTGTGAATATAAAATATTAAAAAAGGCTATTTCCCGAAAAGCCGGGCGAAAAATCCTTTTCCCTGTGCCTTCTGTACCATCCGGATATAGCGATCCACTGAAGCTGAACCGACTTCATAGTCTTTCACCATCTTGTTCTTGGCGCTGATACTGACACAAAAGGGTACACTCTGTATCTGGTACTTCTGGGCTAGTTTCGGGTTTCGTGTCACATCGACTTTGGCGATGACAGCCTCATCTTTGAAGTAGTTGTCCAGATGGGGCAGGTTAGCCAGCACCTCTTGACAGGGACCGCACATCGGCGAGTAAAAATCTATAAAGATCGCCTTCTCACTGCTCTCGACCAGTGCAACATAACTTTCATCACTCAGTTCTATAACCATTTAATAACCTCCACAGCAATAAATACGACACCTAAAAACATCACCGATGTCAAAAAGACCAAGGCTGTAATGTCTTTAGGCCTGCAGTCATACAGGGAACCGAGATTTACATTGGCAACCGCCAACGGCATGATCAGCTCCATAAACAAGATACCTTTGATCATCGAATCCATTTCTATCTGTGACAGTATAGCAAAGGTGATAAGCGGTAGAAGGATGAACTTGACGCTGCTAACCCAGCCGATCAGCATGCGGTTGATGGTTGTGATCTTGATATCATAGAGGTAGATCCCAAAAAGGAGCAGCTGCATCACCATAGATGCGTAGGCCCCCATCTGAAGCCCTTTATCAACAACTTCGGAAGGGTGATAGCCGTAGAGATTGAGGGCAATCGCAATAAAAGCGGCCCAGATAATAGGGATCTTTAAAATATTGACTAAGGATGTTCGCATGCTAAAACTGCCGCGAGAGTAGAAATAGACGCCGACAATATAGACAAAAAAGACATTGACCAGATTAATGATAGTGGTGTAGGGGATACTCTCTTCGCCAAAAATAGCGATGCCCAGAGGAATACCAAGGTTTCCAGTATTACCGATAAGAGCGGCGACAGTGGCAATGGAACGCTCTTTGGTGTCTTTGAAGAGCACCCTTGCCATGATGATGCTAAAGGCAAGTGCAATCATGACCACAACAAAATAGAGGGCCGGTGCATAGACGAGGGTCGTGTCGATAGGACGTTTTAACAGTCCCCAAAATGTTAAAAATATCTGCAGGAAATAGACTGACAGAAGGGTGATCGTTCGGTCATCGATCTGCTCTTTAAAGGTGCGCTTGGCAATGTAGCCGACGGCAATAAAAAGGTAGATACTGAGGACCGAGATCAAAATTGAGTTCATAACGATATTGTAGTTGGTTGCGCTTTAGTTTTGGTTTAGCAGAGGGGGTGTTTGAGAGGAATCATAATTGCATTGAATTTTTAAGAACAAAAGTTTGACAGCCGCCTTTATGGTTTTAAGAGGTGTCCTGAAGTAGAATGACAAAAATCAGCCAAAGGATCGGTATGGTCGATGTTTTAGTAATAGGCAGCGGTGGCGCAGGTATGGTGGCGGCCCTCGCAGCACAAGAAGCTGGCGCGAGTGTCGCAGTTGTCTCCAAGACATATCCTACGCGTTCACAGACCTGTATGGCCCAGGGCGGTATCAATGCCTCTATCGGTGAAGGGGACAGTGTTGAGTCCCATATTGCGGACACACTAAAGTCCGCACAGGGCTTGGGAGATGAAGCAGCGATAGACAAACTGTGCCGTGAAGGGGTAGAAGCAGTGGTCTGGCTGGATAGCATCGGCGTTCCTTTTTCCCGCTCCGCTGAGAGTAAGATAGCGCAGCGCCGTCTTGGCGGAGCAAGTACTGATCGTGCCTGTTATGCACAGGACTATACCGGGCTTAAGATCCTTCATTCGCTTTATGACAGCTGCTTAAAAGCAGAGATCGAGTTTCATAATGAGCATTTTTTAATGGAGCTGATCATTGATGATCGCGGTGATGACAGACGTGTTTGCGGTGCTGTTTTTAAAGAGCTCAAAAGTGGTGAGCTCAAAAGTTTTTACGCTAAAACAGTGATCATGGCTACGGGCGGCTACAGCCGTGTGTATGACCACTACTCGACGAATGCAACAGGTTCAACAGGTGACGGTCTAGCCGCAGCACTGCGAGCGGGCGCCGTTGTTAGCGATTTGGAGTTTGTACAGTTTCACCCGACAGGACTTAAAAATGCTTCGATACTTATTTCAGAATCAGCGCGCGGTGCAGGCGGGCACCTTTTAAATGCACATGGTGATCGCTTTACCGATGAACTGCAGCCCCGTGACGCCCTCTCCCGTGCTATTGATGAAGAGATCAAGAAGAGCGGGGCGGTCTTTTTAGATATCCGTCACCTTGGAGAGAACTTCATCGACCATGAGCTGCCGCAGGAGCGAAAGCTTGCCAAGTTGTATGAGAATGTTGATCCTGTGACTGATCTTATTCCGATCAAACCGGTGGCCCACTATACGATGGGCGGTATCGCTGTGGATGAGAGAGCAGAAAGTACACTGGATGGTCTTTTTGCTGTCGGAGAGTGCGCTAACCATAATGTGCATGGGGCAAACCGTCTGGGCGGGAACTCACTGTTAGAGCTTATTGTCTTTGGAAAAGAGGCGGGAAGCAGTGCGGCCAAGGCGGCAAAAGAGTATGCAGAAGTTCAAGTAAGCGAAAAGACTGAAGCAGAAGTTGAACAACTGTTAGCAGCGATAAAGAGCTATACCAATGAGGTCGACTTCTATCAAAAACGGACAGAACTTGGTGCGCTTTTTTACAGAAATGCGGGGATAAAGCGCAGTGAAAAAGGGCTCCTGACGGCTCTGGAACAGGTACATGGGATGCAGCATCAATTACCTAAGATGGGGGCCTTGGATGGCTCGAAAGTCTATAACACCAATCTTATGGAGTTTGTAGAATTCACCAATATGCTGACACTGGCTGAGGCGATGTTAGCAGCGATGTTAGAACGTAAAGAGAGCCGAGGTGCGCATGCCCGAGTCGACTTTAGTGAACGCGATGATGTGCTGTATAATCGTCATAGTGCCGTGCTGCTGCATAATCGTCGGGTGGAGATTGGTTTTACGCAGGTGCGTGCGAAAGTGCAGGAGGTGTAAGATGATACTTAATATTATGCGCAGTGGCGAGCAGGTGAGTTATAAGGTTTCAACAAAAGAGGCAACACTGCTGCAACTGCTCAGTGAGATCAAAACAACACAAGATGCGACACTGAGTTTTGCATCCGGATGCCGTTCAAGTGTCTGCGGTTCCTGTGCGATGCGTGTTAACGGCAAAGAGGTGTTAGCCTGTGCCTATAAGCCGCAGAGCGGAGACCTTGTAGAGCCTCTTAGAAATGTTCCTGTTATACGTGACCTGGTTGTCGATATGGAAAAAGCACTCAGCTTTAACAAAGTGGCGCAGAGCTGGGCTGTCAGTGCAGCAAAACTTCCTGCAATAACGCCGGAAGATGCTTCGGTCAATGAGGTTCAGAGTGACTGTATTTTGTGTGGGGCTTGTTATAGTGCCTGTCCGGTTTATGCAGTGAACCCAGAATTTATAGGCCCGTTTGCACTGACACGCAACTGGCGTTATGTGAGTGACAAACGCGAAGAGGATGTCGCCGGTAAGATCGCTGCTGTTCAGTCGAATGGTATTTGGGACTGCACGCTTTGTGGTGAGTGTGTACCTGTCTGTCCGCAGGGTATCGCCCCGAAATCTGACATCGATATGCTGCGTAACAAAAGTAATGTTTTAGGATATATGGATCCTAAGTATGCTGACTTTGGCGGTGGGCTTGATTTTGGGGCACCTGTTTTTTAACACTTGATTATTTTCGTTATGGATTAATTTTATTGGCTTTTCTCTCTTCTTTGAATATGTTGATTGTTTTAATATCCTTGACTTCTCTTTCCTTTTTTTCCCCGCAAAAAAACGAAACCAAAAAAGCTCTCGCAACGGCTGCGAGGTCGGTAGCTACCGACTACTTTCGCTACAGTCGTTCCTTCGCTAAAAACGACAAAACTCCCTACGGTCAAACAATGCCGTTTTTTTAACGCTCTTTCTCTCCTTACGCTCAACTCTGTAGTTGCCACGTTAAAAAAAGCTTAAATCAAGAGATCTTATCATGCATTTTTTGATTCCATTGTATTCGTTTTTCATAAAGTGCATTATCAAATTTTTGATTATTTTTAAAAAGAGAATGTGCGATTAACATCGTTTTTCTCATCACAGCGATTTGGGCTAAAGTAGAGTGCTTTCCATTTGTCTTTAATCTGTCATAAAAGGCTTTGATGTAAGGGTTATGAACGACTGTTGACAAGACAGGCATAAACAAGATACTTCTTCAGTTTTTTCTTCTATGTATTCAGCCCCGTCATTAAGCTTATCCTTACTCCATTGGGCACTGTCAGTTGTATCTTCTTTTGCACCCTGCCATGTATCACTACAGCCACTAACCATTAGTACCACGAACAGAACTATTATAAATGTTGAAATTTTTTTCATTTTAGATCCTTTTTGATTTCACTGATGTCATCAGGAGTTTTTTTTGCATATGCACGAAGTGAATCCCAACTATGCTCAATATCTTTTTTGAGATGTTCCCATGTTCCCTCGCCAAACTCACCGAGTTTATGTAGTTTTAATTGCACGATGGAGTAGTTTTTTTCTAGGCTTTCAATCTCTTTGTCGTAGCCAATTCGCATATCTGCAGTGGTGCTTTTTGCTTTTGCTTTTAACACCTCTAGTTCAGCCTTCACTAATTCCAACTCAGATTCTATTTTTTGTTTGTATGCGTCTTTTGTGTTCATATTACGCCAATTCAAGTTTAAAGTGCAACAGATATAAAATTTAATAAGCGGGTAAATAGTAAAGAGGTTAGCTGCGATAGAATAAGTGAATTATCCGGGAAGATAAGGACACTTATGTAT
>JAQIBF010000071.1 GCA_027859195.1 Helicobacteraceae bacterium | reverse complement strand
TGTTACGCCAGTCCCCACCGCTTCTGTCAGCATCAGTGTGTTTTTTGTCCCAAGGCTTTTTATCACCCTCTTTTTTAGCTTTGTAACGAGGGTTCTCGCGTTTTTCATCGTCACTTTTCGGTGTGCCGTCATGGCGGTGGTTACGCTCTTGTGTCTTACCTGAGAAGATTGGCTTGCCGTCTTCGTCTTTACCTAGGTATTTCGACTCTTTTTTCTGTTTGGCCCAAGCAGTTTTACGCTTCTCGTCGCGCTCTTCCTGGTTTTTGATGTTGTACTCTTGGCGCTCTTTCAGATCTTTCGCTGCTTCGCGGTCTTTAACATAGGAAGCCGGCTCAAATTCAGGAAGGACATCTTTCGTCAGTGTCCGTTTCATCAGGGTCTCTATCTTGTAAAGCTCCTGCTGGTCTTTATCGTCTGCTAAAAGCAGGGCGTAGGTCTTAGTCTGGTTAAGACGTTTGACATACTTTTCAGGTGTCTCAGCAAGGTCAAGACTGATGATCATGTCGCATTTGACCTTCGGGTTTTCAAGAAGTTCTGCATCGGACTTCAGCGTTACATTGTCAGCGTCGATCTGCTCATCAAGATCTGAAATGTCCTGAGCGGCAAGAATCAGGATCTCTTTGTCCGCATTCAGGTCAATAAGGTGTTTAAGAAGGGCAAGCTTTTGGCTGCGGTCACAGGGATGAACACGGTGGTTGTGGCGTTTTATGATAATGGTGTCAACTGACATTAATAGTCCTTATAGTAAAGAAGCGAGGGTAGAACAATAAAATTGAAGTGTCTTGCTAATAATTATGCAATTATAGCGTACATGTTAGGATAAAACAGCATGAACTTATGCGATGTATAAGGTTTATCATTAGGTATCAATATCCCGATAAGGTGTAGAGAGAATCCCTTTGTACCTATAATTGATAATGGGTCATCGTTCTCTGCGTTAATGCAAGAGGATATGCACGGGCTTTGCAAAGTGATTCTGCATGCTGACTGATAAATTTCAAGCGGCGAGCAATGTCCGTTAGTCTTGTTGATATACAATATGCAATTACCGTTATTCAAAGGAAAACAATGCAACTTATTCTCGTTCTTTTGGGCGCCATACTTGGGTTTGCATACGGGTATTACAATGATGGATTTATCTTTAGCTCCAAGATATGTCTTTTCGCCGGTCTGACCCTTATAATGCCTGCACTCTTTAAAGTGAAGTTCAAAGACATGCAGCTCCTCTGGCATCATCGGACCGTTGTCATCAAAAGTCTTCTTCTCAACTACCTGCTGTTGCCGATGTTTGCGCTGACAGTCGGGCTGGTCAGTAATGACTTCGGTATTGCGGCAGGGATTTTCCTGCTCTCTGTCCTGAGCGGTGGGGGCATGGTGATGCACTGGATCAAGAAGTCAAACGGGGACACTTCCTTGGGCTTTTTGCTGCTCTTTATCAACATCATGTTTGTGACGCTCTCCCTCTTGATGCTGCACGCCTTCGGTATCTACACGGCTGACTATTTCGGGGTCTCGTACGCCGACGAAGTCAACATGAGCAACTTTGCGAGAGGGGTCATCATCCTGCTGATCATCATTCCTTTTGTCGCCAGCAGGGTGATCATTTTCATAAAACCTCTTGTCTCACTGATCGATAGGTATCGCAGCTACATCAGCAATATCAGTATTTTCCTGATCTTGTTTTATCTTTTTGGTTTGCAGAGCACACAGATGCTGGTCGATATCTATGACTTTGAACCGGAGCTGATCCCGGTGTCGTTTTTGGCCGTGGTCATGTTCTACCTTCTGACACTTATCTCCGCCAGGTTTGTCTTTGACCTTGACTCAGCTCAGGAGAGAGCCGCATTTTGGCACAGTGTGACAAGGTACATCACCCTTGCTCTGGTCATTTCCACCTTCTCCATCCAAAGCTTCGGTGTCTCGATGATCTTGCCGATCATGTTCGCCTATATCATTCAGATACCGTTTGCGATAATCATTGATAAAAAGCTGGTTGAGAAAGATTAGAAGAGGAAGATGTGGTTAACGTTTGACTTGAGAGATAGATTCCCTTACGGCGAAACTATCTCTTTCCATGCTTTGTTATGCGTTGTACTAATGAAAATATCCATACTGTAAGTTTAAAAATGTATCAAACTTTGCTGCTTCTTTTTCATCTGTATCTTCAGTACTAACCTTTTTCACATAAGCAAAATCAGAACCAGGAGCTTTTCCATAGTATCTTCTAATATAGTCAGCTGCTCTCAGAGCCTCTTCCTCATTGTCTGAAACTATTTGCAGTTCTTCATCTCTATCGTGTGGTTTCAGATAAACTTGATATTTGAATGTATTCATTTTTTTCCTCATATAACTCTGTTTCAGTGCACATTCTATAGTGCTGACACTTAATAGTCGTATATGACTATTTGGAGGAGTTTAAGATGCATAACTGAATCAAACTACGGATAAAACAGGTGTCAAACACTACCGCTTTAAACAGAAAAGTCTATGTCAATTACTTTGACGTACCTTAACTCAAATCCCATAAACTAGGCAAAAGCCAAAGATTCTGCTATAATGTTGAAAATCAAGCGCACTCGGTCTGCGATTTAGGTTCCTGCGGAAACGTTTTCCTTCTCTTCATTTTAAAATCAAACAACTATCAGTCTTGACCGAATCAAGCAATCAACTACTTGGTAGGCTCTCAAACTCAAATTAAATACAAGAAACTGTATCGTCAGTTTATTCTATGTCTTAGAACATTCAGAAAAGATTTGTGATCAACCTCAAGGTTAGGCACTCTTCTGTACGGATGTACTGCGGCAGATGATGAATACTGTCGATATGTCTCATTGGTTTAGTTGGAGTTATATAAGGTACATATACATGTCATTTACAACACTGGGGCTTTCTAAGCCAATTTTACGCGCTATCGAAGAACAGGGCTACACAACGCCTACACCTATTCAAAAACAGGCCATTCCAATTGTTTTAGCTAGAAAAGATGTCCTTGCGGGCGCACAAACAGGAACAGGCAAGACAGCCGGCTTTACACTGCCACTGCTTCAGCTCTTAAGCGATGCGCCTAAACAGAGTGGAAAACCAAAAGTACGTGCGCTTATCTTGACGCCGACGCGTGAGCTGGCAGCACAGGTTGCTGAGAGCGTACAGACCTATGGTAAATACCTGCCGTTCAAATCGACTGTCATCTTCGGCGGTGTCGGCAGCAACCCACAGATCGACAAGCTAAAACGCGGTATTGACATTGTCATCGCAACACCGGGACGTCTTTTAGACCTTGCCAATCAGGGGCATATTGACCTTTCGACGGTTGACTTCTTTGTCCTTGACGAAGCGGACCGTATGCTGGACATGGGTTTCATCCATGACATCAAAAAAGTGATGGCAATGCTGCCTAAAAAACGTCAGAACCTTCTTTTCTCGGCAACATTTTCGGAAGAGATCAAGACATTGGCAGACAGACTGTTGAACAGCCCTGAACTCATAGAAGTCGCACGTCGTAACACTTCTGCTGAGAGCGTGACACAGCACATCTATCCTGTAGACAGAGATCGTAAGCGCGAGCTTTTGTCTCACCTTATCAGTGACAACAACTGGAAGCAGGTATTGGTCTTTACCCGTACAAAACACGGGGCAAACCGTTTGACTGAACAGCTGGGTAAAGACGGCATCCCGGCGGCAGCAATTCATGGTAACAAAAGTCAGTCAGCACGCACCAAGGCACTTGCTGACTTCAAGCTAAACAAGGTTCGTGTTCTTGTCGCAACGGACATCGCGGCACGCGGTATCGATATCGACCAACTGCCACACGTAGTCAACTATGAATTACCGAATGTCCCGGAAGACTATGTTCACCGTATCGGTCGTACAGGCCGCGCCGGTAATGAAGGCGAAGCGATCTCTTTAGTCTGTGTAGATGAGATTAAACTCCTTAAAGACATTGAGCGACTGATCAAAAAAGAGGTTCGGAAAGTACGTGAACCCGGCTTCGATGTAGATCCAAATATAGTGGCAGAGCCGATCCAGCAGCGAAGTGCAGGCCGCGGCGGAAACAGAGGACGTCCAGGTGCATCTCGTCCAAACTCAACGACCAGTGCAACGCGTCAGGATGCAGGACGAGGACAGAGCGGAGCTAGACCTGCTACGAAACAGCGCAGCAGAGATTCACACAGAGGAAACCGATAATGGCTAAAACAAACTACTCATATGAAAAACGTGCCAGAGAGCTGGAAAAGCTGAAGAAAAAAGAGGAAAAACGCCTTAAGAAACTGGATGATAAAAATCCGGCAACAAAAGAGGGCGAGGGGACAACTCCCCCATCTGAAACGCCTTCAGAAGCCTAATCACAACTAGCGGTGCCCTAAATTCTATATACTGTAATACAGTATGTAGAAGGTTCCGACTTACATAGATAGATATCTCCCCGACATAGTAATTGTCAGTTTATGACATCGCGCTTCCATCACTTCAACACACTTCAAAAATAGACATAATACCTATATGAAAATATCGTAATTTAAGATCTGAGATAATGGCTATTAGTCAAAAGTCCCAAGCTGTTTGTTACAAAAAGATGTGAGAATAAGATAGCTTTATAATTGTCCAGATAGTTTGGGAAGAAAAGATAGGTAGGATTGGTTCACAGAGTAGTAATGTGAACCCTGAACCAAAGATGGATTCAGAAAATATAATATAAAAGTGAGATTATGCCTTCATAGTTTGAAGGTTGAGCCATGAAGGAGGGCTGTCAAAACCAAGATTGCTTTCGTTCCAGTTGCTTCTTTCACTATGACGTGAATGCAATTTACCATCTATCAGCATGTACTGCAAACCCGTGATCGAGCTTGCCAACTTCTGACCTTCTTCTAATGCTTTAAAAACGTCTTCTCGACTTTTCATGTTTGTCCCTTAAATGGCTCTTGTAAAGACCTATAAGTCTCTACATGGAACCTTTTGGACCGAAGGCAGATAGATATCTGCCCTCTGAGGTATTATAGACCTGTAACGTTTTCGGCTTGTGGGCCTTTTTCGCCTTCACCGATCTCGAAAGTCACTTTTTGACCTTCTTCTAGTGAAACACGGTCGTAACCATTGCTGTTGATTTGACGAAAGTGTACAAATACATCTTTACCGCCGTTTTCTTGTTCGTTAAATCCGAAACCTTTGTCACTGTTGAACCATTTTACTGTACCGTTTACTAGATTTGCCATTGCAATTCCTTATGTTGTTTGAATTACACGCCATTGCTGGTGTGCTTAAAATATAAATTGGAGTATTCTTTTGAGTGGATCGTACTGTCAACTAAAGGTCATCAATAAAAAGCAAGCAAAGATGAAACTCTAAATCATCTTCTAATTACGGTATTATAACTGAATAAGCAAGAAATGTATACATCTATAGATGTTATTTGTATATTTTACCTATTCCATCATAATCAGTAACTCTACATAGCGGATAAAATGCAGTAAAAATGGCGCGCCTGAGGGCAGGATAGAGCTTTCTTAGAGATCTGCAGATAATGTTGACTTGCTGCTTTATCGCTAACTCTTTATACAATTATTAGCTTTTATCATATCAATATGAGACTGGCGAGCCCAAGAAAGCTGAAAAACCCGACAATGTCAGTGACCGTTGTCAACAAGACGGATGAACCGATGGCCGGGTCAATGTCTGCTTTTTGCAGCAGTAATGGAATGACAGCCCCAAAAAAACCGGCTGTTATAATGTTTATGACCATAGCCAGGGCAATGACTACGCCCAGCAGCGGCATAGAAAACCATAGCCCTGCTGTCAGACCGATAGCAACAGCAAAGATCAGTCCATTCATCAAGGCCAGGTAGACCTCTTTGATGATAGTCTCCTTCGCATCGTCGCTGCTGATGTCACCAAGCGCCATCTGTCGAACGGTAACGGTGAGCGTCTGGGTCCCGGCATTGCCGCCCATGGAAGCAACGATCGGCATCAAAATGGCCAGTGCCACCAGCGATTGCAGTGTTGTATCGAACAGACCGATGACGATGGATGCAGCAATAGCCGTGAATAGATTTATACCGAGCCAGAAGGCGCGGTGCTTGCCGATGTGCAGCAGGCTCTCTTTTTGCTCAGCCTCGTCGTTAACGCCGGCAAGGTGGTAGAGTTGTCCGGTCGCGCGTTCTTCGATAATATCGTAGATATCATCCGAGGTGATACGTCCGAGCAGTTTTCCTTTGGCATTCACCACCGGTACGACGCCCATGTCATAGTTCGATGCGATCTCAACGACGTTGTGGATGTCGTCCGTTGCATTGACTGTAATGGTATTGACACCTTCTTTGACCAGCTCTTCGTAGTACTCCTTCGGTCCCAGAAGGATCAGGTCCTCAAGCGGAATGGAGCCAAGGAAGGTGTTTTTTCTCGTAATAACGTAGACCTGGTTGACATTGTCGAGCTCTTTGGCTGCTTTGAGGGCTTTTAGCCGACGGATAGAGTCACCGATCTGTTCGTCGATATAGGCGGTAAAAAGCTCGGTCTGCATGTAGGCGCCGGCTTCGTAATCGCCGTAAGAGATGAGATCTTCGAGGGTCTGTCGATCTTCGTCCGGAAGGTTTTGGAGGAGCTCCTCGGTTATTCCTTCATCCACCTCCTCGAAGTTACGGATCAGCTCGGCGGCATCGTCGGTGTCAAGCGTGTTGGCCATGTCCGCGAGTTCATTAGGTGTAAAGTGTTCGAGAACTTCTTCGTGACAGTGTTTAGGAAGTTCGATCAGCACCAGCGCTTTGAGCTCTTCAGGAAACTGAGTTAGCTGATCAAGGTAGAGGTGTTCGTCGCGCTCGCGCAGCTCCAGCAGCAGTTCGGCAATATCGTAAGGGTGGATATTGGTATCAAACCCGTCTTTGTATCGCTGTACACTGTTTTGCAGTGTTTCAATAATTTCTGCGGATGATAGTTCCATTGTACCCCTTTTTATCTCTAAATTCTACTTACTTTGGGCATAAAGTATCGTATGCAGATACCTTAAAGTGATATCTTTTCATTGAGCAGCGTTTTTTGCCGTTCAATAACCGTCTCACTGTTTTGCACGATCTTTTTAAATTTGGCGTAGAGCCTGTACTCGATGATGACGGCAAAGACCCCCAGAGCAGCAAGCAGGGTGAGAGTCGTCAGCAACTTAATGTCAAAGTAGTCGAGTATCATGGCACTAAGGCTTCCGGCGATGATGGCCGAAGAGACGATGAACGAACGCAACAGCAGGTACTCTTTGATCTCAATCTCATCTTTCATGAAGTCGATGGTGTGTACCCTAGAGATCTCAAAGGTGATCGCCTGCAGGGTGAAGATGCTCAAGATAGCGTAGGTAAAGATGACCATATCGGTCCATACCAGGGCATAACTCGCGATCTGTATGAGGTCCAGCAAAATGACAAAAAGGTAAATACGGTAGATCTTTACCTTTTTGAAGAGCGGTTGGATGATGCCGTCCGAAGCACCAAGCAGCATGTAAAAACTGATCATAAAGACAGGCAGGTGTATCCCCTCGAGTTTGGTGATAAAGGGCATGACGACCCAGTCTATATAGGTGGTCAGAAACAGGACGGCCACCTGAAGTTTCAGCAGTCTGCTTTTACCGATCTCTTTAAAGAGTTTTATGTAATGTCTTTTAGGCATGTGTCGCTTCCATAAGGTAGGCATCGCACCCGTCGCGGTAGAAGGCATTGAGCTCTTTGATGAGGCTGAATCCGAACGTACGGTAGAGGGCAATAGCACGGGTGTTGTCGCAGCGTACCTCAAGCAGGGTCCGCTTGAACCCGCGCGACGTCAGCTCTTTAAAGACTCTTTTCATCAGCATTCCGGCGACACCGCCACCGCGGTAGGTTTTGGCAACGCCCAGCGAATAGAGTTTCGGATCGCGCCGTCGGACGAGGGCCAGGACATAGCCTGCAATGTCCCCGTCGTCTGTTACCGCCACATAGAGCAGGTTGTGGTTGATGTGGTAATAAAACGAACGGCGTGAGAGCGGGAAGTTTTCCATGCTGAAGAGCTCGTTTTCGAGAGCATAGAGTTTTGCACAATCAGAAGAGAGCGCTTGTCGGATCTTCATTTTTGGTAGATGGTGTATTTTGGAACGAGCTTGAACGGACGGTAGGACATCTTGACCTTGCGTAGGTTCTCAAAGCCCATGTCGTCACCGACATTGATATAGGTTATGCCGTAGTGTTCTTTGAGCATAGCCGAAAACTCACGGAAGATGAACTGTGCACACCCCATCACTTCAAAATCGGTCTTCTCTATAACGACACAAGCGGTGTCCTCGCTGATGCGCTCGCCTGCGGTGAATCCTTTGAGTTCGTCATTGATGTAGATGACCAGACCGATGAGCTGCAGTTCATCATAGTGTTTAAGCATCCGTTTGACGGCATGGCGCTCCTGATGGATGCCTTCGAGAAAGAGTTCTGCCTCCTCTTTTGGCATATACTTCACGCGGTCAGAGACCCACTTATTGAACAGCTGCATGATCGCATCGTTGTGCTTTACACTGTCGAGAAGTTCAATCCGATGCTCAGGATAGGACTTTTTGAACTTGTTGATCTCGGTGCGCTTGGTATGGTAGCTGTTGCCGCGCAGTTCGATGAGACTGTCCACTTCGTACACATAATCGACCAGCTTTTTTTCGACAAGGTAGTGCTCGAGCATTTCGAACATGCTTTCGCCTTCATCGGTTGACTGCACGAACTCTTCGATCATTGATTCCTGTACGTAGTCGATTCGGGCGTAGTATGGCGAACTGTTATTGGCATTCATGATCTCGAAGCAGCGTATTATGGCTTCAGTGACATGCTTTTTCTTCCCCAATGGAGGCAAGAGCATCGTCAGTTCGCCTCCTGTCATGGCGAAGAGACAAAAACACTTGTTGATAACCGCATAAAAACCGCTGCTGTTGGCAAGCCAGATATAGTTTGCCGCAAAGGTATAGTCGCTAATATCGACATCGAGTTTGGCAAGATATTCTTCGATAACGGGTTTCGCATCGAGACCGAAATGTTTGAGAGAATGTTTGTGAACGGTGAGCTTAGCCATAGGTATTCCATGTGTGGATTTTCGGCGGAATTTTACTCCTTTTTTCAGCTTTTGCGGCAATGATTTTATAGATGGCTTAAATAGCCTTCTGCAAGGCTCTGCAGTAGAATTTTACAGGGGTGTTTTTCTGAAGAATTTTGCTAAAAAAGAGGATTTTGTTTTGTGTGGTATCTGCAAGGTATTTCATACACATTTTTTACGCTATTACGGATCAGGAATTATTTAAAATCGATGATACTTGTGTCTGCTGTAAGCGCGTTGGAAAAGAGCTCCGGAGTGTGGCTGAAAAAGGTTGTTATATAGATTGACCGGTTTAGAGATTATAGGCTGAATGGGTAACAGGTTGCAAGAGATGTCAAAATCTAAGCGATCACTATTTACCGGAGAAAACATATAGGCTATAATGCTCACTATATATATTAATAGTAATGGATGATTCATGAGACAAAAAATAGGAAAATTTACAAGCAGCATTTCGAACCTGGACCTTGTGGAACGTATGTTGAAACAAAACACGCTGATCTTGGCAGAAGAGGGGTCAGGTAAGACCCCCTTGGCTAACAAGATCCGCGAGTACGCTATGGATAACGGTGTTCCGACACTCTATCTCGACCTCTCTGATCCGAGCGAGGATGCGGTAGAAGAGCGTTTTAAAGAGAGCGGCCGTTTTTATTACATACGCTACGAAGAGAGTGATGCCTTTGACAATGAGCTGAAAGAGGCTGTTGCTAGGCGTGAAAATATCTATATGGCGGTCAGTCCAAGTTATTTTTCAAACAAACGTGACATTACAAGCCGTCTCTCAAAGACCATACAGACACCGGAACTTCTTGAAAACTACTACTACTTTTTTCACGAGATCTCCAGGCTCAATGCTTTTTACACAAAGTTTGAGGATTTTATGTTCTACATTCTTTCTCTGGTCAACCTCAAAAAATTCGGCATGACCTTTTTGACGCAGCCGCATGAGATCTTTGAAGATCAGAAAATAAAACTGCTCTTTAGTTTTCTTTATCTCGGAAAATGCTCTAACGTGAATTACTACAACACGGAACTGCAAACACTCCCCCCGCACACTTTCTTTTATGAGTACAGACAAGACAGACGTACGCTTCTGTTTAATGTTATCGAGAGCGATGTGGTTATGATCGACCACTAGGCTCGTCCGGGTTCTTCACGGTGTCTTGATGCGAATATTGCGTCTGCTTTGGCGACGCCAAGTTAATTAAAACTTCCAACTTCCCCTCTAAATAGATTATTATACTCTCAGGTTCTGGTTATACAGTATGTTGATTTGCATTATTTCTTAAATGACAAAATAGACGAAGTCACAGCTCTCTATAGGCTGTTTGTCTGTAGGACTATATAAACATCATTTCATCAATATGATTTTTACTTATATGTGTCTTCAATCACACTCTTGACATCCTATTTGATATCAATCAATCTTTATTGTGAAAAATCCTGGTAATATTGTTCTTACTTTAATTTTTAAGGTTTTGCTTGTCAATAGAAAATGTTATAAGATCACTGGATTTTTTTAGTACGTTGAACAGTGTGCAGGTTGAACTATTGGCTTCTATGTCGACACTTTATCATTATAAGGAAGAGTGTGTCCTGCACTATGAAAAAGAGGAGAGCGACAAGCTCCTTTTCCTGGCGTCCGGCCGGGCAAAAGCCTATAAGATAGACAAGCACGACAATGAGATCTTTCTCTATTATATTCATAAGAACGCGCTCCTCTCTGAGATCTCAGATATCTGCAACGACAAACTGGTCTCGTTTTCCAATATCGCACTCGTCGAAGAGTCGCAGATACTCAGCATAGACTATCTGCGTTTTAAGGAGTACTTCCTACACCAGCATATCCTCTATATGGAATTTGTGAACGAGATAATTGTAAGGTCGGAGAAGATGCAATCTCTGCTAAACAGGGAGTTCTTATTCGACTCCGTGGCCAAGGTCTCCATGATGCTCTATTCGGACCTGGAGATGTTCAACAAGTTGAAACGGCACGACATCTCCCTGATACTCCATATTCAGCCTGCCACGCTCTCGCGCGTTTTGAACCGGCTTAAACGAAACAAAATCATAGATATCGTCCACGGCAGGGTCTCTGTATTGGATGCTTCAGCTCTTGAAAAAACGTATCAGGATCAATAAGATGAACAAGATTAAAATAACGGGTGGAATGATCTTTGCAGTGGCGATGGTATTGGCGGCGCTGTTTAGTTATACAGGCTATCTAAACAGGATCAACAGCAATCTCCTGAACACGATAAACGAGCAGAAAGCATTCACGCAGGAGATAGCTAAAAATGTTTTTTACAGCTATAAAAACAAAAACGCCTCTTCGCAGGAGCTTGACGAGTCGATTAGGAAGTTTCTTGCCAACATGAACAACAACGATGAGACCTTGCAACGTTTAGACTCCGTTTTGATCCAAAATGAGAGTGAGCAGATCATGCTCTTATGGAACGACTTTTATAGTTCGGTACAGATTTTTAGAGAACAGAGCCGGACGGCGACCCCCTATTCGAATATTCTCCTGGAAGAGGGGGTAAAAGAGATCTACAACAAAAACCGGGCCCTGGCTGTTGCCTTCAACAGACTTGTCAAAATAGAGCAGGAAGATTTTAAAAAAATCCTGGACAACTATCAAAATGTTCAATATATGCTTTTTATTCTCCTGTTACTACTGCTTTTCTACCTCTTTATACAGCTGAAGACTACATTGTTTTTTATACAAAAGTTCTTACAGACGTCAAAAAATATTATTACAAACTCCACGGTCAAAGCGTTAAAACCGATCAGCGTGATGGCGAACAGCGGCGAGATAACTGAAGCCGCCGATAATTTCAACTTCTTTGTGCACAAGATCAATGACTCCATCCGCTATTCAAGCCGCTCTATTGAACACAGTGTCGAGTCGTTGGAAGCGGTTGAAAAGAGCATTGAAGATCTCCTGGAGCTGTTGGGTGAGATGGAAGAAGCGGGTGCGATCGATAAAGAACTGACCAAAAAAGAGGATACCCTGATACAGTCCTTTGAAGAGCTGGCCAACTCGGCACAGCATCTCAAAGCGCTCAAGAGCGATCTTGAGCTGCTGCTTTCTCATAAAAACCTTAAATAATAGAATTAATCTTATAAATTGACTTGAGTCAAATTATTGCACTCTTTTATTCACTATTATTGTGGGGTGATTGAGTATTAGAAGGGTCTCTTTAAGTCCTATATGCTCAATAGAATATTAAGGAGATAAAGATGAAAAAACATTATAGTAAGTTCTCTTCACTTATTTTAGGTACTTCTTTAGCTGCGACAGTTGCGGCTGGCGCAGGCGGTGAACTACAAAATGTAATGAAGGCAAGAGGCTTGACGGAGAACGATGTCATTCACGCTGCGAAGACTTATAATCCTACCGGCGGTAGAGATGAGTTTATCGTATTTAGTTCCGGCGGACAGAGTGGACAGGTGATCGTCTACGGTGTACCGTCAATGAGAATCCTGAAATATATTGCGGTCTTTACGCCGGAGCCATGGCAGGGCTACGGCTATGACGAAGACAGCTTGAAGGTCTTGCGTCAGGGTAACATCAGAGGCAGAGAGATCAACTGGGGCGACACGCACCACCCGGGACTGTCAGAAACAGACGGTAAATATGACGGCAAATGGCTGGCTATCAATGACAAAGCCAATCCAAGGGTTGCCATCATCGACCTGGAAGATTTTGAGACAAAGCAGATCGTCGTTAATCCGGTGTTCAAATCAGAACACGGCGGCGCATTCTTTACGCCAAACAGCGAATACATTATCGAAGGTGCACAATACGCGGCACCTTTCGATAACAATTATCACCCGATCGATGAGTATAAAGAGAGCTACCGCGGCGGTGTGACACTGTGGAAGTTCGACAATGTTAAAGGGCGGATACTAGAAGATCAGTCGTTTACGCTTGAACTGCCTCCCTATATGCAGGATCTGAGCGATGCCGGTAAAGGTGCCTCGTTTGGATGGGGCTTTACCAACTCGTTCAATACCGAGATGTATACCGGCGGTATCGAAGTCGGCATGCCGCCGAACGAAGCTGGTATGAGTCGAAACGACACTGACTTCCTGCATGTTTACAACTGGCAGAAACTGGCAGAACTTGCCAAAGACAAGAAAAATGTCAAAGTTGTTAACGGCCACAGGGTCATTCCGATGGATATTGCCGTCAAAAATGATGCGCTTTTCCTGATCCCTGAGCCGAAATCGCCGCACGGCGTAGACGTCTCTCCGGACGGCGAATACATCACGGTCTGCGGCAAGCTTGATACACATGCTTCCGTATTCAAATGGAGCAAGATTAAACAGCTGATCAAAAGCAAAGATTATGTAGGCAAAGACCCGTACGGTATTCCTATCCTCGATATGAAAAAGTCATTACACGGTCAGGTTGAACTGGGTCTTGGGCCATTACATAACCAGTATTCCAACGTCGACGGCGAGATCTATACGTCACTTTATGTCGACAGCCAGATCGTCAAGTGGAACTACAAGACTCTGAAGGTACTGGACAAAGAGAATGTCCACTATAACGTTGGTCACCTTTGCGGCATGGAAGGCAAATCGGCGGACCCTCAAGGGAAGTACATCATCTCACTGAACAAATTGACGATCGACCGGTTCCAGAATGTGGGTCCTCTTCATCCACAGAACCACCAGCTGATCGATATCAGCGGTAAGACAATGGATCTACTCGTTGATATGCCGCTGCCGCTGGGTGAGCCTCACCAGGCCGTCGCGATCAGAGCAGAGAAACTGCACCCGCATGTCCGATACAAGATGGGTACAAACACCAAGACCGGTGAAGAGCATGTCGGTAAGACCCTTGCAGGCCAGGAGAGAATCGTGCGTAAAGGCAACAAGGTCTCTGTTTATGCGACCGTCGTCCGATCGCATATCAATCCTGAACGGATCACCGTCAACAAAGGCGATGAAGTGACGATGTATATAACCAACCTGGAACGCGCCGAAGATGAGACACACGGCTTTACCGTGGATTATTTTGACGTGCATGCTTCACTTGAACCGGGCGAAACGGGCGAGATTAAGTTTATTGCGGATATCGAAGGCGTCTTCCCGTACTACTGTACAGAATTCTGTTCAGCACTGCACTTGGAGATGATGGGCTACCTGATGGTCAAAGACCCTAACAAGAAATATGTCAGTGCGCAAAAACTCAAGATGAAGACGATGACACCGGAACAGCTTAAAGCAGAATATGACAAAACAGTCGCCGTCTATGCTGCGACCGATGCAGTCATTCAAAGTGTAGTCAAGTTTCTGACAGACAACCATTATGAGAAACACCAGGTCGTTGCCGATCTTGTCACGGATGCTTTTGTTCAATACAACCAGATTCCTGAACAGAAGAAAAAAGCGAACGCAGCTCTCAAAGCAGGCGATCTAGAAAAAGCGATCCTCTTCGAAAACATGATCTGGCAACTGCAGGTCAAAACGGCGGACGTCGGCATCAGAGCCAAAGATTCACTTGTAAGCCTGATCGCTACCAAGCAGTCATCTGTGGTGCAGGCTGGCAAAAAAGCCTTCGACGAAGGCGGATGTAGCGGATGTCACGTCATCGGAAAAGTCTCTTCAGGTCCGGACCTTACCGGTGTTCTGCAGCGACACGAAAATGGCGAAAAATGGGTCAAGGATTTCATTATGAAACCTGAGGCGATGTATTCGGATGACTATATCAAAGGTATGATCGATTACTTTAATCTGAAAATGCCAAACCAGCATATGAGCGAACAAGAGACAAAAGACATTATCGAATACTTCAAGTGGGTAGAAGAGAATGCAAATCTCTTTTAGGAGAGAACATCTATCTTTAAAAACAGGGGGAAAGAGATTCTCTCTCCCCTGTTTTAGTTTATCAAAAGAGTAGTCGAGATTGATATTGGTCAAGCAGGAAAGATGCTTTTTCCACTATAATCGTTACAGTGAATATAAATTCAAAACTGAGGGTTTTCAGAATCCTGAGTTTCAGATTTTAAAGGAATAACTATGTCTTCAAGTCTCATTAAAGCAAAGATCTTCACTTCGCTGGCACTGCTCATCTTAACCGTCTCTTTTACCTTCCCAATGATCGCCTTTCACGGCACACTCAACAAAGTCGATGCGGGCAGAAGCGATGAGGTCTCCTCCCTCACCGCGACCGTCTGGAACATCTACAATCAGGGCCGCTACAAGAGCGTTGCCACGCCCGATGAGGCAGAGAACGATCTCTTCAAGATGATCGATACGGCCTCCGAGATCGGCGTGGCATCACTTCCGATCTGGGCAGTCTCGCTAGAAGCGCCGAACTACCCTAAAGAGGCCTTTCCCGAAGGGATTCCGGTCTATTTTCATTTTGACGGCTTCA
>JAQIBF010000017.1 GCA_027859195.1 Helicobacteraceae bacterium | reverse complement strand
CGCCCGAGTGACGTCCGTCTGGCTGAAACTGCGGCGAAACGTTCCACGGTCCAAGCGAGGTAAATTCAGCAACATCGGATGCTCTGAAGAGCTGTACGGTCGCTTGGTTTGCATCGGTAAACTTCCATGTTGGAGGAGCAAGCATCATCAGTGCATCACGGGAACTTTCGAACAATAACCGGTGTTTCTTTTCACTTATGCGAAGTGCCTCCATTGCCGTTTTTTGTTCGGTTATATCTTCGAGAAGATGAACGGAGTAGCGATAATCTCCATTATCATCCCAAAGGGAGTAAGCGCATGAGCGATAATGGCACTTACCGATCTTTATCTCTATTTCTGTCTCTTTATATGATGGATCTTCCATTGCTTTGACACAGTACTGCATCGGCGTATGGGTTTTCGGGAAAATATCAAAATAATGGCGGCCTATGATATGTTTGAAGGGCATCCCTGCGAGCTGCTGATAGGCGCGGTTGCAGCGGATAATTTTACAATCACGGTCATGCATAAAGATTGGGTCACTTACAATGTCTAACGCATCCATCCATTCCTGATAGGCATGTTCAATTTTGGTGTGTGATTCTTCGATATCTTTCGCAGCATTTTCCAACCAATCAGATTGTTCACGCAAATCAGCTTCAGAACTTGCTAACGCTTGTTCAGCTTTTAGAAGTTTTTTCTCTAACTCTTTTATCGTGTCACCCACAGATTTTCTCCATATTTTTTGTATGGCTAGTATAACATATAGGACATTCTCTTAGAGGTGCCCTATATGTTACGATTCACCCGCCGATATAGGGGTCAGTCGCCACCTATCAATTTCTCTAAAAAATGCTACAAAGAGTAACTGATCATTTCAATGTCAAGCGATAAACCAGGTGTCAGGTTGCCAATATTAATTTTTATCTCTACTCTTGCTAACCGCTTACCAACTACAAACCCTGTTTTTCCCCAGTTTTTTTTGCAAGATAGAGCGCCTTGTCGGCTTGTTTGAAGAGGGTTTGGAAGGTGTCGTTTTGGTTTCTTGTGGCGCTGACACCAAAGGAGCAGGTGACCTTGCCGGCTTTGGCGAGGAGGGCGCTCTGTTATGACTCTTTCGATTTAAAGTTACTATAGAGCTCTTTGACCCAACCTACAGTGTGGTGCACGCCTCTGTCCGGGCTGATGCCTACAGATTCTTGCAGTGCTTTTAAGGCGAGCCTTTCAAACGTATCGATGTCAAAACTATCTAAACGAATCAGCGCTTCGATGTCCGCGATGTCCGAGTCGCTGTATCTGACCAATTTTGTGATGACCAGATCGATGGGATGCAGGACATAGAGCTTTATGTTGTCGTCGATATCTTTCCAGAGGTAGGCCCTCTCTTGATACGCCTCATCCAGCAAACCGAACATCGGATTGTACTGATAATCGAAACTCAAAGCTTTTAACTCACCCTCTTCATCTTTCCAGACAACTTCCAGGTCAGCCGGAATAGCAGGACGATAAGGCTCCATAATAGCGTCTACATCGTCCGAGACCCTTGTATTGACATAGAAGTGAACCGCAGCACCGCCGGCGAGGTAGATCGCAGCTGCTTTTCCGGGATAGTGCTCGTTGTTATGGTCACTGATGATCTTAAAGATTTCAAGAACAGCAGCAGCGTAGTTCTCTTGCATTAATAGCCTCCGGTCGCAACGAACTGGTTGTAGCGGGCTGTATCGACGCTTCCCATTACCCCGTACTTGTCTGCTTTAAGATCAGTCGTCGGTCTTTTGGAATTTGCAAATAATGTTGTCGGATTCGGTTGAAATCCGAGTTTGGGTTTTGTTCCGGTTGCAAGGCTGTACAAATAGAGTGCGCGTTGGCGTACTGCCTGCGGTTTTGTAGCGTCCATAGCAAGATCCTTGAGCGGCTTTTTGTGGCGCAACAGACGCAGGCGGTAAAACAGATACTCTTCAAACTCGCGAGGGTCATTAAAAAAATGACCGTTGTCACACAGTTTTAGTATAGCAGTCTTGTCGTCGTCGGCTAAAAGCCGCTCATAGGTCAGGTTCGGTTTCCCACCCTCTCTTTTGGTGTATAACATATACAAGTGCTTTAGATGACTAACGCCTATACGCATGTCTGCCATGTATTTAACAACTTTAGAGAGCGGTGCTTTTGTAAAAAGAGCATAAAGTAATTTGGTATTCATCAATTCCTGATCGTCTCTAAACAATTGGACAAGATCTGCCGTTGTATATTTGTCGCCTGATCGGTCGGCATTAAGCAGTGTCAGCAGGCTTTTTGTGTTGGTAGGAAGCTTAAGAGGCTTGATGTCAGGTTCGGTAAGGTCATTTGCCAGATCGTAAGATGCTTGTATCTCAAGAAGCTTTTGAGGACTTACTTCGAAGAGTTTCCCCAGCTTTTTCGCTGTTGACACGGTTAATGCGCGTTTGTGTTGATAAAGCTCGCTGACCGTCTTTTTCCCCAAAAACAAGTGGTCGCAAAGCGTGTCTTGTGTTAACCCCGCAGGCTCTATGTAGTGCTTACGAAGAAAGTCCATCGGATGCTGTACCATCATAAAACCTTTCTATAATTTATCTATTTACGATAATTATATCATATAATGATTAATATATTGTATATGCTTATCTGAATACGCTTGCATATCTCCGTCTTTCAGCCTCTCGGAGCAACTGACTGCAAGGATAAAAACAGGCATAAGAATGAGATCTTTGATTTCAAATAGAGGTTTTGGCGGTGTTTGTTTGGATTAAAGAGGCGTCCAAGCTCCCCCGAGGGAAATTTGGACGATTGTTTAGAAGATGTGAATTATAGATGCGTCTGAAGGGTCACCTTCGGACAGCATTTTCTCTTCTGCTAATTGCCTTATGGGGCAGTAACAGTGTTGGCGATCAATGTAGTGGCGGTCTGTGCTAAGAGTCTACCGTCAACTGTTGCGCCGGTGTTTAGGGCGATCCCTGCTTTGGCAAGTACTACGCCTTTGAACTGCGCCGTTGTTCCAATAGCCACGGTAGCGCCTGCTACTTGCCAGTAGATATTTTTAGCCAGTGCGCCGCCGGCGAGAGTGATGTTGGCACCACTGTTCACGGTGAGGTTTCCTGCAATCTGGAAGATCCAGATGTCGGTTGCGCTACCTGTGAGAGTGACACCTACATCTGTTATTAAAACGCCTGTGCCCCACTTGTAGAGGCCGGGAGCGAGAGTAGCGCCGCTTATATCGCCTGCGCCCAGTTCAATATAATCAGGCAGCGTGCGTCCGGCTGCATCGGTGTATGCAATTTCCATGTCGCTTATTGCGGTGGTCATGTTCGATGGAGTCGGAACCGCCATGTCGGCTGCATACATCAGTCCTGTCACGATAGGTGATGTCGCATAGCTGCCATGAAGCGTTTCGGAAAATCCGGTCATGTAAGTCTCCGGGGCCGGGCTGACGCCTATATTGCCGGTAATAGCGGTAGTACCGGTAGTTGTTATTCCCGTCTTTGTAAGGATCACGTAATTAGCTGCCGTTCCGAGGTTTACCGGAATCTGTACTGCTCTTGTTCCTGTTGTAAAGCTCCAGACAAGGTCAGCCTCCAGCCCATTGCCGGCCAGATCTGTGACACCGGATGTGATTGTCGCAGTATATGGCGTGTTGACAGCGAGATCGCTCGCAGGTGTAAAGGTCATAGTGTCGCTAGCGTAGCTCACATTGCCATTAACTAGTGTAGCATTGAGATCACAAACCAGTGTAAAAGTAGTTGGAGTGACCGTCGCAGGATCGAGCGCTTCACTAAAGAGGGCGCTGATGTTTCTGTTGTACGGTACATCTGTGGCATCAACAATAGGATTTGTGGAAATCACTGTCGGCGCGATACTGTCTACTGTCTCGGCGCTGCATTCTGCCGCAAAAGCGGTCAGCATGAAGAGCATGGGAACTAAAGCCAGATTTAAATAATGTTTGAATGTATTCATTCAATTTTCCTTTTGGTACGTTTCTAAAAATAGATTGAGATTAAGGTATTACCCGTGCTCACGGATAGATACAAACTTTTGTAAGTATGTAGCCTACAACCAGAGCTCCTGAGATTTTTAAAGTTACTCTGAGAGATTTTCAGTTTAACTAAAAAGTTTATTTTCATGCTTGGTGTGCTGTTATGTCAGGTGAATGGGGAGAGCCTGCTTTCGTTAGCCTGCTACCAACGGCAAAAATGTTTTTCCCCAATTTTTTGGCTTCTTGTTGCGCTGACGCTGAAGGAACCGGGAACCTTTCTGCCTTGGAGATGTGTGCGTAGGTGGCCATGAATAGGGACTTTTCGGCCGACTCGAACACTTCTTGCATTACTGTTTTCAACAACAGATCGCAAGGAGACCCTATGGTCAATCGCGCAAAGATCAAAGAGCTGATGAACGAGAGCGCCTGCTCTCACAACAAAGACAAAAAACCGGGTGCTGGCTGTGACATGCCTAAGCCAGGTTTAGCGGCGGGGGGGCTGTGCTTTTGACGGGGCGCAGATCTCGCTCTTTCCGTATGCCGACGCCGTACACCTTGTCCATGGACCACAGACCTGTCTGGGCGCTTCGTGGGAGACCCGCGAGACACTGAGCTCGTTCGAGGGACGCGACCATACCGTTATGGGCTTTACAACGGGGATTACGACCAACGACATCATCTTCGGCGGCGACAAACGTCTAGAAGACTCCATCGACTACATTATGGAACACTACAAGCCGGAGGCGATCTTCGTCTACTCCACCTGTGTTACGGCGATGGTGGGCGACGACATCGATATGACCTGTAAGCTGGGCGGTGAGAAACACGGTGTTCCTGTTGTTCCTGTTCATGCACCGGGTTTTGTCGGGGGCAAGAACCTCGGTTCGCGCATTGCGGGTGAGGCGGTTCTGGAACATCTTATAGGGACAAAAGAGCCTGAGAAGATGACACCCTACGACATCAACCTTATAGGCGACTACAACGTTACAGGTGACATGTGGCAGTATCTGCCTATCTTCGAGAAGATCGGCATCCGCGTGCTCAGCTCCATGAGCGGCGACGGGCGTGTCGGCGATATCCGCGGTGCCCACCGTGCCAAGCTCAATGTCATCGTCTGTGCCAAGTCGTTAGTCACACTAACACGCAAGATGGAGGAGCGTTACGGCATACCGTGGATCTCCGTCTCCTTCTACGGAAAACGCGACACCACCTTCGCCATCCGGGAGATCGTAACGGCTCTGGGCGATCCAGAACTTATTGCGAGAGCCGAGAAGATCATTGCCGAAGAGGAGACCAAACTCGAGGCTAAACTGCTGCCGTACCGAAAACTCTTTGCCGGTAAAAAAGCGGTCTTGAACACGGGCGGTAACAAGGCCTGGTCGATTGCCTCGGGGCTTCAGGACCTCGGCATCGAGGTGGTGGCGACTTCCATTCGCAAGTCCACCGAAGATGACATTGCCAAGGTGCGCGACTACCTCGGTCCCGACGGTGTGCTCATGAAAGCACCGGCCTCGGAGCAGTCCAAGATCATTGACGAGCGCGGGGCGCACATCTTGCTGGCGGGTGGACGCAGTCTTTACACGGCCATCAAGAAGCAGATCTCTTTTATTGATGTCAATCAGGAGAAGAAGGTGAGTTACGGGGGGTATAACGGCTTGTTAAACCTTGCCGAAGATCTTAAATATGCGTTTGGCAATCCTGTCTTTGCCAATGTCTCTCAGAAGGCGCCTTGGGAAGCCTAATGGCTTCTCCATCTAAGAGTTTCTCTAGAATCCTATGCTGTCCTCGTAGGGTTTCATAGAGACTCTTCTTCTATTTTCTGCTCGTGGCTTACTCTTACATTTTTGTCGTATTATTGTTTTGTAATTCTTGTCTTGTTTTGACGTATTCCCTTTATTGACTTCTCTCTTTCCTTTTTTACTCGCAAAAAACGAAACCAAAAACCGCTCGTGACGGCTTCGAGCCCGATAGCTATCGGGTGCCTTCCTTTCACTCGTTCCCTTCCTAAAAATCCCTAACTCACCTACGGCTCAGACAAAGTGATTTTTTTAACGGAAGTCCACTCCTTGCAGTCAGCTCTGCAGATGCCACGAATAAAAGCAAAGCGGTAACGCATTTATTTGAATGTCAAAGCTTTGCTTTGATCCCTATTTGGACTGTTTGATTGTAGTTAGTGCTGATGTCGTATTTATATAAAAATATTTACAGAGAGTTAGAGCATCGTCAACACAGAACTGCGTCTTGGTACAGTAACTGAAGCCGGAGGGATTTCGTAACTCCGTTTATTTGATACTTTTGAATGTAACTGTGACCGCCATCGCTCTTTTCTTTTTTGGTTACTTCTTCTTTTGAGCGAGCAAAAGAAAAAAGTGACGTACTATTGATATGAAGTAATGAAAAAAGTTTGAACGTAAGAAAAGCTAGAGCCTTGTCAAGCAACATCACCTCTAACAAAAAAAGCGTGAAAAAGAGTAAAGCAAGAGCGTGTCAAAAAAATAATTACATTTCTACAAAGCCCTATTTAAGGGCTAAAACCCACCTTGTGATGCGCCAAAAAAGCATCAAAAACCCCCACCTCGAATGCTTATTGCAATAACTAATTCAACAAGGAGTTGCCATGGACATAGAGCTTAGCAAACACGAACATAAGCCGCTGCAGGTCAACCCCATAAAACACTCACAACCTATGGGTGCGGCCTTGGCGTTTATGGGGATAAAGAACTGTATGCCGCTGATGCATGCTTCTCAGGGGTGCGCCTCTTATACGAAGGTCTTCTACACCCGCCACTTTAACGAACCCATCGCCATGTATAACACCTCTGTTAGTGACATAACAGCGGTACTCGACGGCGGGGACTACTCCATCTTGATGGCTATCGAAAACATCACCAAGAAAGACAAAAACCTCAAGCCCGAACTTATCGGCCTGCACACCACGGGACTTACCGAGACCAAGGGTGACGACGTGCGCAGTGTCGGGATGCATATCGAGATCCCTTACTGTTATGTCAACACACCGGACTTTGAGGGCGGGATGCAGAGCGGCTGGGCGCTGACTGTCAAGGCATTGATAGACCAGCACACGGAAGAGACGACAGAACTCAAAGCTAACAAGCTTGTTATCTTGCCGAATGTGAACATGCAGCCGGCCGAAGTGGAGAAAGTGAAGGCCTTTTGCGAAGGGTTCGGTTTTGAGACCTACGCACTGCCGGACCTCTCAACCTCTCTCGACGGTTACCTGAGCGAGGGTCAGGGCAAACTGGGGACCGGTGCCATCAGCATCGAAGATATCCGCTCCCTGGCAGACAGTGCGACCATGGTGACGGTCGGCGCTTCGATGGAGATCGCGTCAAAAGCCCTGCTCAAAAAGAACCCGGGCATCACCCATCTTCATTTCGACCACCTCATGGGGCTGAAGATGAACGACAATTTTGTCGCAGAATTGATGAAGATCAGAGCGATCGAACCGCTGCCGCAGGTGAAGCGCTGGAGGGGAAGGCTCCAGGACGCCATGCTTGACAGCCACTTTCTCATAGGCTCGTCGCACTTCGTGGTGACGGGCGAGCCGGATATGTGTATCGGTATGTGCGAACTGTTGCAGAGTGTCGGCGGGACCATCGACGCCGTGGTGGCGACCAACTATTCACCGGTGTTGGAGAAGATCGAGGCGGAACATCTCTTTGTCGGCGACCTTGAAGATGCCCTTGAACACTTCCAGAAGGCCGACCTCGTCATCAGTAACTTCCATGCGGAACGATTATTGCATATGCAGGAGAGAAATACGGGGCTTATCCTTCGCGGGTTCCCCAACTATGAAGAGCTGGGGAACCAGCTTAAAAACGACCAGCTCTACGAGGGAAGTACCTATTTCCTCTTCGAGGTGGCCAATGCACTTCGCCATGTCAAACATGGCGGATAACAATGCTACAAGCAACAGAATAAAATTTTGAAAGAGGTGATTATCATGGGTGAGACAACAAAGATCACGGTTGAGAGTACAGGCACGGTGGAAGGCGCGATGAAAGTGGCGTTTGCGACGAAGGACATGGAGACCATCAACGCCCACTTCGGCGGGGCAAAAGAGTTTGTCGTTTATGACCTGAGCAAAGACGGTTTTGTCTTGAGCGGTGTGATCAAGACCGACACCTCCAAGTTCACCGGTGATGACAAAACAGACTTCAAGGTCAAGGCGCTTAAGGGCATTAACATCATGTACTGCGAATCTATCGGCGGTACGGCTGCGGCCAAGGTGATCCGCGGAGGCATTAACCCGATGAAGGTTCAGGAACCGCGCAAGATCGAAGATGTTTTGAAAGAGCTGCTGGCGATGGTCAACGGCAATCCGCCGCCGTGGGTCAAACGTATTATGAACATCGAGACCATTGACGACCCGCGTCTCGAACGCTGGACAGCAGAGTAGAGCTTTGCCTCTATCCGGTGGCGCGAGTCACGTTTATGATTTTCCGTATAGCGAGATGCAAGGCGGATTCAACAGAGTGCGGTTTACTGCACGCGGGCTTTACGCCGAGGAAGACCAAAGGGAATACCCTCGGGTAAAACTCAGCGTTAGCATGAGAAGCGTTAAGAAAAAACCAATTTCTTGGTTTTTTTAGATTCGGAACCAAAGGTGATGTGCCCTGGCACCGCCGAAGGCTAAGTGGGGGCTTTTGCTCCAACCCCGTTTACAACATAGAAACAAGGAATTAATATGAGCGAAGTAATGGAACTGAATGCATTTACAGAAGAGCTGCTGCGTCAGCTAAGAGCGACAGACCAGTTCGGTAACTGGGCAAAGTTGAGTGACGAAGAGCTGTTGACAAAGAAGTTTGTCAAGACCAAAGAGGACCTTAAAGCGATCCCTATTATTGCCGACATCGACGAGATGCTTATCGGCGAGATCAAGATGATCTTCAAAGCGGTCGCCCTGCAGTTTGAACGCAAGACAGGTGTCATGTGTAACGTTGTCATGGAGATGAGCCACGAAGGTTTTGGACGCTGTATCGTCATCGCAGACCGTATCGTCCTTGTTGACAAATATTTTAAAGATGCCCACCGTTTCAGCTTCCGTACACTCGACAAACTCTATGAAGAGGGTCAAAAGCACCTTGATAAAGCCCATGATATTTATGCACAGTTTAAACCGTGTATGAAAGATTAGAACCAAAATAGAGGAGGTCAATAGATGGCAAGTATAGGAATTTTTGTAGGCAGCAGCGGCGGTGTGACACAGGAAGCGGCAGAGAAGCTTGAAGAACTTTTCGAGGGTGCGGAACTTGTCAACATGGAAGAAGATTATGACGATCTTGAGCAGTTTGAGGCGTTTGACGTTCTGCTTATAGGTTCGTCGACATGGGGTCAGGGCGACCCGCAGCGCGACTGGGTCGATCCGCTTTACGAGATGGACAACGACGAGCCGGACCTGAGCGGAAAAATGGTCGCATTTTTCGGTGCGGGTGACCAGAAGACACACGGTGAGCACTTTGTCAGCGCATTGGGCAAGATGGAAGAGATCTTCCATAAGTGCGGTGCAAAGACGGGTTTCGGTCACTGGCCGACGGACGGTTATGACTATGAGTTCTCATTTGCAGAGAAGTCGGGCAAGTTCTGCGGACTGCCTATTGATGACATCAACCAAGAAGAGTTGACGGAAGAACGTCTTGGTGCATGGGCCTCACAGCTGAAGAACGAGATGGGGATTTAACGCCTCTTTCGCCGTTGTGATAGAAAGCGGCTGAGTGCGCAGAGCGTTCCAGCTATTTACGACAATATTGTAGTAATTTGTTTCGATCAGAGGAAAAAACCTTAGATAGCAAATTGCACTTAACTTACTAACAAGGAAAAGAGAATGAGCGCATTAGCAGAGTTTCAAACGTTAACGGACACCGAAGAGTTTTTTGACTTCTTTGATCTTGACTATGACGAACGACTGGTCTATGTAAAACGTTTTCATATTATGAAAAAGTACGGTGAACTGGTCGAGAAGGCCAACGGGAATGACTTCGGCAGTGATAAAAAACTGCTGGATTACTACAAATTCGCTCTCATCACCGTCTATAAAAACTTTGAGAACGGTTACTCGCCGTCGGCAGCGGAGGTGTGGGATACATTTGACAAACCGAGCGCGTGCAGCACCTGTTCGACATCAAGCGAATGTAGCGACGAAGAGGAGGTCAGTAATGGAGTTCACGCATGCACAAGCCAGCCAGATATCAGCTTCAACTAAAGACGAGATCCTTCCGGCCTTTCATCTGGGACAGCGCGTCCGAATGACAAAGCCGATCCGAAATGACGGCTCCAACCCTTTTAACAAACCTAACGAGATCCTGATCCCGGCGGGGGCAGAAGGGTATGTAAAATACATCGGTGACTGGCTGCAGGTGATCCGTATCTATGAAATACATTTCATAGAAGAGGGCAACAGCTACGGCTGCCGTGAAGCAGAGCTCGAATCGATCTACGACCTTGTCTGATATGACGAAGTCGAAGCGGAGATACGCTGGATGCGCGAACACCGGGCCGAAAAAGCCGCAAAAAAAGCAGCTCTCGAAGCGCAATCTCAAAAAGAAGGAGCGTAACGACTTTTTGTGTATTGACAACCAATTGAGCATTAGCCATAACGGCTCCATTGGGAAAAAATGAAGGAGAGAGTATGGTAAATGTCATTTTCTGTGGTTTCGGTGACGGAATGGATAAACGAGTCGTAGCAAAGCAAGGTGATCTGCTGCTGCGTGTAGCAGCAGACAACGGGGTTGTTATACCTACTGACTGTAAAGACGGAATGTGCGGAAGCTGTGCAGTTCGTATTGAAGAGATCGGTACACTCCCGTCTGATGATACAAGAAGCGAGATCGATCCTGATGGTTGGGATAAAAACAAATATACAACCTATATGGAAGAGAAAGAGCTTGGCACACTTGTCGAAATGGGCGCGATTAGCAAAATTGAAGCTGAATCAGCACAACAGTATGCACAACAGACAGCTGTGAGACTTGCATGTCAGTGCATTATCAAAGGGCCGTTACTCGTAAAACCGTTCGAATAAAACATACATAGGTAAGGAAAAAAACAATGACAACTCGCGTAGAAATTATTAATGACTTTTTGGCATTAAATGTAAAACCAGGAAAGACTATTCAAGATATCGTTGAAGCATCGGGAAGTGCACTTCCTTTTGGATGCCGTGACGGCGAATGCGGTACTTGTGTTGTAACGATTGAATCAGGCATGGAGTTTTTGAGCGACATGACTGAGAAAGAGAAAGTAGTTATGAAAATGCTTAATGAGAACAGCCCGAAAGCGCGTCTCTCTTGTCAAATGAAGATCGTTCAGCCGAACGGTCTGGTACGTATTAAGTACTAAACAGATCCCTGCCCATAGAGGGCAGGTTCTCCCACCACTTCTCTCTTTACCCCTTCTTTAAACAACATCACAGCAGACAATTGTCGCACAATGTAACTACTGGAACAGTATATGCAGTTGTATAAAAAAGAATCTATATACTGGTAGTAATTACTCAAGATATGACCTATAATAAAGAAAAGAAGCGAATTTATGAAACAAGCATTTAACCTAAAGCAGAAACAGTTACCGAGACTTTCTATGCAGACTTGGTTGCCATTGTTACAATGTTCCCTCAGTGACCTGGATAAACACCTGCAGGTGATCACCAGAGAGAACCCCTGTCTGGAAGTGAACTCGGGGTTCGAGGTCTCTGAAAGTTCATCAGATCGCTCGCACAAAGCCTATATGGATTACCAGAACCATGTCTCCAACTCGTCGAGCGATGAGATCGAGTGGATGAGTGTCTCTACGCAGTCTCTGTATGAAAAACTGGACTATCAGATCTGTGCCCCGCTTTTTCCGACACCTATCTCGCAGAAGATCGCCCATCAGATCATCTTTTTTATCAATGATGAGGGTTACTTCGAGGGCGACATTAAAGAGATCGCTAAAACGTGCGACACCGATGTCTATAAAGTCGAGCAGGTCCGTCAGCGTTTTGCTTACCTTGAACCTGTTGGGGTCGGAGCGGTCGACTATAAAGAGTCCTTTCTGTTCCAGTTGAACGAGTATGAGCTGGATGATGAACTCAGTATTTTGATGAGTGCGCTGATCCTCCATTTTGACGAGATCGAAAAGTATATGAACCATAAGCGGATCCATGATGCCAAAGAGATCCTGCAGCACTTCAGAAATCCGCCGGCACTGGCTTTCATGGAGCCTGAAGAGCATCTTCTGCCGGACATCTTTATCGAGTTTAAAAAAGATGAGCTGGTCATTCGTGTCAATAACGAGTTTTACCCGGACTTGATTGTCAACCAGATCGACAAATATGACAATTTTGCAAAACAGAAGTTCAAAGAGGCCCGTGAACTGGTCAAACTGCTGGACCTGAGAAAGGCGACACTCTACAATGTCGCTTTGGTGCTCATCGAGAAGCAGTACGCCTTTTTTATGGGCGGTGAGCTGCAGCCGCTGCGCCTGCAGGATGTTGCTGATGTTCTCGGCTTCAACGAATCGACGATCTCACGGGCGATCAGCGACAAGTTTCTGGAGTGCGAACGCGGTACTTTTGCGTTCAAAGACTTTTTCTCCAATGCTATCGGGGATGTCTCGACGTCGGAGATCAAGCATTTTCTGCAGCGTCTTGTTTTGAGTGAGGAGAAAGATAAGCCGTTCAGTGACAAGATTTTGCATGAGCGCATCGAGGAGCGGTTTAAGGTGCAGATGGTGCGGCGGTCTATTGCCAAATACCGTCAGGAGTTGGATATCCCCCCTTTTAAAGAGAGGAAGTTTTTGTATAAATTGTAGATGTTGTAGGCGGCTGCAAATCCAGGTTTTCTTTTGCTCAGGTTTCTGTTTGCGATTATTTGATCAATAAAACTTTATGGACTACACTCTTTCCTTTTTGACTCGACAAAAATGAAACAACACAGCACTAAAGTGCCATACAGGACGGAACTAAATTCCGTATCGTGAAAACTGCTCGTGACGGCTTCGCGGTCGGTGGCTACCGACTACTTTCCTTCCAGTCGCTCACTCGCTAAAAACGCATGGGTCACTACAAAAAAAGGTCTACGGCGTTGAAGCTACGCATAACAACTCTGTTTCCAACCCTAAAAAAGCCAAGCAGTTGGCTGTTCCTTAACGGGTTTCATATTAACGCTCCTTCTCTCTTTCCAGTCAACGCTGCAGATGCCACGAAAAAGAGCAAGCGGTAACGCATCTATTAAAGTTAAAGCTATCGCTTTAATCCCTGTTTGGATTGTTTTATTCCAGTTAGTATTGGTGTCGCAATGAGATAGAGGTACTTTATTTTCAAGCAGTTGAGAAGTCCAGAGAGTGATACATCGCTACGTGAGGACATTAATTTCGGCAGTCGTGCCGAAA
>JAQIBF010000115.1 GCA_027859195.1 Helicobacteraceae bacterium | reverse complement strand
ACACGGCGGATCATATCAAGGGTGTAGAGCTCCTCTTCTACGGGGACACCCACATTGGAGGCTAATGATTTGGCTGAGGCACCGGGGTTGACAATAACCACGGCGACTGTCGGAGAGTTGGAATCCGGAAAGAGTTTCCGGTCAAGTTTCTGGTAACCCACTACTCCCAAAAAGATAAAGAGCGTTAAAAAGGAGTAGATAAAGTAGGGACGGCGAAGCATCGCCTCCACCCAAGAAAATGATGTTTTCATGTTACTTTTCCTCTGTCAGCTCAAACGAACTGTGCGCCGGCAAAAGTGCCAGTTTGGCCTCAGACCCTGTTGCCACAGGCGAGGTCGGGCAGACGGAGAGGATCGCCTCTTTCTCGTCCTGCAGGATGACATCGACTTTCATAGGGTGAAAACCGCCCTCTTCGTACGCCATGACAACGGTTCCGCTCTTGCGGTGAATAAGCGCATTGAGCGGCATACTGCACCCTTTGGCCTCGGCAACAACGACCTTGATGTTTACATAGGACTTATTGGCATATGCCAGAGGCTTGGAGGGCTTTACCTCGGCAATCAGCATAGCATTTTTTGCATCGTCATAAAGGCGTATGACGCTGCCGACAACCTCCTCATCGATCAGGACCTGCTGCCCTTGCATAATGGGTTGAGCGGTCTCGACATAGGAGAAGAGAAGTTTTTGGTCATCAGAGTTAAGTGAAATGATAGGTTTCCCCGGGACGGCAAGATTGCCCGCATCAAAATAGATTGTGCCGACGCGTCCGCTGAAAGGGGCTTTTATATTGAAATATTTCAGCTGCGCGTTAAGCTGGTTTATCTTCTCTGAGGTACTCTCAAGTTCGGAGATCTTCTTCTGGTAGAGGACATTCACGTTGTCAAATTTCTCTCGGGATATGGCGTCAGCGGCTAAGAGCTTTTGATTGCGATCGAGAGACTCTTTGGTGTTGGCGACATCGATGTGCAATGCTTTCATCTGCTGTTGAAGCGAAGCAATATTGGCGCGGATCTCGGCATCGTCAAGAGAGATAAGGTTTGCCCCTTTTTTGACGATATCATTCTCTTTGACATGGATCTTTTTGATCTCCGCAGAAAACCTCGACGCAATAAGGGCGCTTTTGCTTGCAAGCAGCTGTGCCAGGAAGTGACGCGTCGCACGGACTGTTTTTGTCGAGGCCTTCACGGTATCGACATTATAAGCGTAGAGCGCCGGCAGAGGCAGCTCCGCAACACCCTTTTTCTCTTTTGTTAAAAACAGACCTGCTGCGACAATGACAGCGATACCCAGTGCGATATAGAGAAATTTTTTCATTTATTTGTCTCCCTTTTCAAATAGATAGTCCAAGTAGTAACGTGCTTTTTGATAACTGTACTTAGCATTGATGAGCTGAGCATGTGCCACTGTTTTATCGGCTCTTGTCGCCAATAGGTCTGTCAGTGTCAAGGCATTGTTCTCATAGCGGATCTGTTCGATCTTTTCTGTCTCGCTTAAGAGTGCATACTGCGATGAGGCACTTTTATACTGTGCAGAGGCGTGTTTGATCTTGTTCTGGGCAATGGTGATCTCTTTGCGGAGTTCGATCCCAACGGCTTCGCTTTCAAGTCTGGCACGCATATAGTCAAGCTTGGAAACTTGGGCGGCGGAAGAGGTGGCACCAAAATCCAGGAGGTTCCATTTGAGATGCAGACCTGCCTGCCAGATCTCTTGATTGTTCCACTCGCCTCTGTTTAAAACAGCCGTATTGTTGTAACTGGTATCGGCGTCATTGGGGCCGAAGTTTTGTCCGTAATAGGCACCAAAGTCAATTGTCGGATAGTAGTTTGACCGGCTCTGTTCAACTTTTCTAGCGCTGGCTTTGATAGCGAGTTCACTGGCTTTATAACGCGCAAGAGCGGTAACCTCGCCATCTTCTGTGAGCTGTTCCTGCGCAAGGGCTATGTCGATCTCCATAGGTTCGGCTTTGTCAAACTCTTTGTCCCCCATCAGCGAACTCAATGTTGCTTTGATGATCGCGATATTGGTCTCCATCTCGCTCTCTTGTGCGTGGCTGGCCTCTATGCTGTTTTGGGCTTTGAGCACGTCGATCTTTGCTTTGCTTCCCAATTCGTGCTCTTTTTTGATATGGGTCAGTAAGCTCTTTTGCGCCTCGGTATAGCGATATTGCGCAGCGAGTTGCTCTTCGAGTGAAAGCAGGCTCAGGTAGAGGTTCCGTACATTGTAGATGAGCTCTTCGCGGCCAAGCTTCTGTTTGATCGAGGCCGTCTGATACTGAAGATCGGAGATGCTGTAGGCGTTTTGCTGTGCAAATCCGTCAAACA
>JAQIBF010000087.1 GCA_027859195.1 Helicobacteraceae bacterium | reverse complement strand
AAGTCATCATTAACAAAGTGAATAGAATTATCTCTAATTTCAGTAAGAGCAATAATGTTATCGTTTACTGCCTTTTCAATTTTAACACCGAAATCTTCAGTAATTATTCGGAAGGCTTCAAAAAGGTTAATAGACATGGAATTTCCAGACCTATTTTGTTTAGGACGTTTTATCTTAGACTTTTCCCCATTCTGAAGAACTCTATATTCCATTGAATAAAGCGAAGCAAGTTTATTGCTAGATAGGTTTAGTACCTTTGCCTTAAGCAATAGTTCCCAAGAATTAATACATAGAACAGAAAAAGTTTCTTCTCGATATTTAAAGTCTGGCTTATTATATATTTCTATTGCAGAAAGCATAGCCGCAACAGATTTTTCTAGCATTAATCTAGATCTAGACTTCATTTGTTTCCTTTATAAAGTTAACGTTTAAAATAAGCAATCAAAAAACCGCCTGCGGGTTTTTGATTGGTCTCCTTTGGTTTGTTAGATGATTTTATCATTTACGCTTCACCATTAACTGATAAGTCGTAAAATTTTCCTGTCCTTGGATTATATTTGATCTGGAAATAACATGGACCTCCATCTTTTACGACAATAAAATATTTATGTAAATCTTTTCGCTTTTGTATTTCACAAAAAGCATTTATATAAACTTCCTCTTCACCATTCTTGATATTAGCCTGATATTGATATGTGTAATTTTTTCTGGGGAAAAACTTGTACTGTTTCTTTGCTTCTAAAAACGTCCATAAAGAGATATCTATTTTTGTTTCATTCAAGTCGATTCCATTTGACCCACCATCTACCGCAATCCAATTCCCAGCATGTATTACGCCTGATGTTAAAAGTATTAGCAGTAACAATATAATGTGCTTATTCATTTTATTTCCATCTAACTATTTATTCAACGAACATATTAGCATTTTAAGGCTGTATAGAAATATTTAATCACATAAAAAGTGTGTGTTTATTTGTGTATATATTGCCTATCGTCATGATAATGGCATTTTCTTCTGTATTTGCCAATAAATCTATGTTGATTTAATACGGAATATTGCGTTAACTGAACATTTATGAGATTGATTTGTCAGAAAACCCGTTAAAAACACAAAATGTGTCTTTAACATCGTTCCGGGCAAGTGGTAGTTCTGGAGAGTTTGATTACTTGTGGTTGTCAACGGTCGGCGGTACGATATTGCCGCTGGCCTGTAGGCTAATCGCCTCAGGATAAGTTTTGTAGTGCTCTCGCACCGCATTAGCCAGACGCTGTTTACTGCTTTCATCGACCAGAACCGTGTCACCTTCGCCCAAGGCTGCCAACAGCGCATCGACAAGTTTATCCTGCGGCGCCTGAACCAATACTTTCCAACTGGCAAGCAGTAATTTGCTGACATAACGCGGGATCGAACCTAAGATGCCAACATCATTTTGGTCGTGCACTAAAAGGCCAGACGTGGTACCGCGGTCAAGGGTTAAGACCTGAAAAAGATAGAGCGTGTGGTATGCGAGCTGTTCCTGCATCTCTTTTTCAGTCGGCTCGGTCACGTTTTCAAGTACCTCAAAGAGAATCGTACAGTAGACGTTGATCATCATCTCACCAAACCTCTTTACAAAGGCCATATCTGCTTCTGCATTACCGCTGTTGAAGTCCTCAAGATAAAAGTGAGAGACACCGCGGTGACGGCCGAGTGCAGGTATATTAAAATAACGCTCTCCCTGGGCTGTTCCCTCATCAAAATAGTCGCTTGCCGCCTCTTTCAAAACGACGTTAAAACGGTTAAGAGCCTCTTCGTCTTCTATAGCCGGGTTAAGGTCTGCCATAACACGCCAATACCCTTTACCGTCTCGCATCTCCGTCCAACTGATATGCATATGGACAGAAGGCGCATAAGGGTGCAGCGGGTGAATGATAGTCGAGATCGCTGTTGCCGAACCCAGCCTTTTGCTCTTGTCGTCATCATAATGGACTTGCGAGACATTGACCGAAGCACGGTTAAAGAGTGTGTCGTCTGTTGAGACGTAACGAACGCCCCCTCCGTGTTTGCCGCCGTCTCTGCCCCAGGAAATGGCTTCAAAATGCTTTGATGCGCCAAAAACTCTGCTCAACTCATCTAACTGTTCGACAAAATGGTGTTGAAGATAGCCTACAACGCCGTTGGCCTCTTGAGCTGTCTTGGACTTCGCCGGCGTGCATTTCATCTACTCTCCTTTGGCATATCGATTACGTTTAGTCTGTTTCGCCTTCTTGTCAGTCGAAGCGTACTTTTTAACTTTCTCTTTTTTAGGCGTATGCTTACGAACAGAAGCAGCTTTACGGCGGTCACGCTGGTTATGCTGTTCGCCGCGGTCGGGAATGCGTTCATTAAACTCATAGCCATCCGTCTTGATCTCTTCCATCTTCTGTCCGATCAGTTTTTCGATCTCAAACAAATACGCAACGTCATAAGCAGAGACTAAAGAGATGGCCAGCCCTTTTTTACCCGCTCTGCCCGTTCGTCCAATACGATGGACATAATCTTCAGGAACACTCGGAAGTTCATAGTTGATAACATAGTCCATATCTTTAATGTCCAGACCGCGCCCGGCAACATCGGTCGCTACCAAAACTCTAAACTTACCCTCTTTAAACTGCGCAAGCGCCTTGGTACGTTTAGCCTGCGTGATGTCGCCGTGAATAGCCGTCGCCGGAAGTCCTGCCGCTGTCAACTCTTTGGCAATGTTGTCTGTGACGTCTTTAGTCCGGGTAAATACTAGGACCTGTTTGTAGTTGTTGGCACCGATCATAAACGAAAGCAGATCGATCTTTTTATCACTGTTGACAAAGTGCACTTTCTGCTCGATCGTCTCTGCCGTTTTGTTCTGTCGTGCGACTTCTATGATCTTTGGTTTTCGAAGCAGAGACTTTCCAAGGTTAACGACTTTGGGTGTGAAGGTTGCTGAGAACATAAAGGTCTGTCGCCCCTTTGGCATCACTTCGCCAATAGCGCGGATCTCGTTTATAAAGCCCATATCTAACATACGGTCAGCTTCATCGAGAACAAAAAAGTTAATATGGTCGAGTTTTACACTGCCTTGTTGAAGATGCTCAAAAAGACGTCCCGGTGTTGCCACAATAATGTCAACCCCTTTTTCTATTTCCGTGATCTCTACACTGATTTTTTTGCCGCCATAAAGGTTAACAGAGTTAAAAGGAAGATTTTTGCCGTAGTCAATAACACTCTCGCCAACCTGCATTGCAAGTTCTCTTGTCGGTACCAGGATCAAGCCGCGAAGCAGATGACTGCCGGCATTCTTCTTGTCATGACCCAAGCGCTGAAGCATCGGCAGGACAAAGGCAGCTGTTTTGCCGGTTCCTGTCTGAGCACTGACCAGAAGGTCTTTTTTGTCAAGCGCAACAGGAATCGCTTGTTCTTGGACGGGTGTAGGCGTCTCGTAGTTTTTTGCTTTAATAGCGTCTAAAATATCTTTATTCAACCCAAGTGATTCAAATTTCATAATTGCTCCTGCATTTGTAATGCAATTATAGCTAAAGGGCTCCTCTAATAACCCTAGTCCGCCTCAGAGGTAAAAAGAGGGGTGAGATTGTGCAAAACTTTTTTTGAGTCATAGCCATAGCTACGGTGATAGAAAATTATGTGCAAGATTGCCCCTCTTTTTACCTCCCTTCGGGCAATACAGAGAAACACATACATTCTATATACGACCTTACTCCTAATAAGAGTACATTTAGTACTTTTATTAGGAGATATCCTTAGCTATGGCTAGGATATCTCTTAAAAAGGTGAGCAACCTCACCGTTTTTGGAGTAAAGTAAGATAAATAGTTATCTACTGGACGCCTTGATTGTGAACTTCTCTCAATCGCTGAAGTCAACAAGGGTCTTTAGAACTGCCCTTAATTGTACACTAAATTGTTAAGAGCAAAATATTAAATTATTGAAGGTATATAAGAGAGTTGTAAACTCCTGAATCAACAGGAGTTTACGAGATTATAAACGTACTGATTTTACGCTGATACAAGCCTCAAGTTTGGAAAGCTCTTCCATAGCTGCATCGGTTACATTAGAATCAATCAAGATAACTGCCAATGCTTCTGACTTACCATTTCGTCCAAGGCGGAAGTCTGAGATATTGACATTGTGGTTTGCCAAGATCGTACCGACCTTGCCGATCACGCCAGGTATATCAGTGTTTTTAAAGATGATCATATTGCCTTTAAGTGCAACATCAACCTCAAAACCGTCAATATCAACGATACGTTGAACATCATCTTCAAAAATTGTCGCAGAGATGCTTAATGCCTGTTTTTCTGTTGTCAATTTAACCGTTATAAGGTTTTTATATGGCGTACTGACGTTAATGTTTTCGACTTCGACTTTTATACCACGTTCTGCAGCTATGAACTCAGCATTGACGTAATTAACCGTATCACCCGTGTTCTCTGCCATTGCACCAACTAAGGCAAAGGTAGCAAGAGACTCAAGATATTGTACGATCTCGCCATCACCGCTTACTTTTACAGAAACAATTGGCGCTTTGTTGATCTGAGAAGCCAAACAGCCGAGCTTTTGAACCATCTCTAAAT
>JAQIBF010000078.1 GCA_027859195.1 Helicobacteraceae bacterium | reverse complement strand
ATATCAATAAATAATGCTTATAATGAATAAAGGGCACCACTAAAGACCCTATAAGTTATATTGTGTTGAAAGAATGACTATGAAATACATCTATCCGGTTCTTGTGCTACTGCTATCTTTCGTATTTATAATGGTTGAAACTAATGTAAATCAGCGCTCTATTGATCTCAACTATTTTGGTCTGGCTGCTTATGGCAGTATCACGATCATCATGTTGTTAGCACTGTTCATTGTGCAAAAGATCAGTGATATCCAAGAGGTCTATTTTTATCTTCTTGCCGGTTTCAGTTTTGTCTATGTCTCACTTCTCACCGCTACGTTGAAAAATGTCTATACGTATGCTGTGTCGGATGTATCTATATTGGAAGACCTTTTCCGTCTGGTCGGTTTTGGTTTTGTCATTGTTGCGATTATCAAGTGGATTAAATACAACGAAGAGGTCAAGCAAAGACTTATAGAGTTAGCCAGTACGGACGATCTTACCGGAATTATGAACCGTCGTGTTTTTGATATTGAACTAATCCGTGAATTCGCCAATGCAAAGCGTTACAATAAAAGTCTCTCGCTGATTACGGTTGATATTGATAACTTTAAAATCATTAATGACAAACACGGTCACTTTATGGGAGACTTGGTGCTTAAACTTTTTACAAATGAGGTTCTCTCATTGTTGCGTCAAGGCGATCTTTTCAGCCGTTGGGGAGGTGATGAGTTTAGTATACTCTTACCGCAGACAAGTGGAAAAAATGCTTTAAGGGTCGCGGAAAAAATTCGTTTTGCTATAAAGAATATCCATGTCAAGACTGACCATGATCCTATTTATTTTACGGTAAGTCTCGGTATAACTGAATTTTTGAGTGAGGATCAAGACCATCTTATAATGGTTGAACGTGCCGATAAAGCACTTTACGAAGCAAAAGAGTCCGGACGCGATAAAAGTGTACCGCGTTAATAGAGGTTACAACCAAGATGTACTTGGCTGAGCAACTGATTTAAAATACGCTGGAGTTTCTAAACTCTGAAATTTCTGATTCAACCATCTCATTGATCATAATGGTATAAATTTCTTCAAGCAGATTTGGTGACATCCCTAATGTCAATGCTTTATGACGTACTTTTGTCATGACCTCGTTTATACGTTCCGGGGCCTTTACTTCGTCAATAGTTTCTTTAAATCTTGCTGCTTGCTTGACATATTGGCTACGTGCACCGATCAATTCAACGATCTGATCGTCTAGCAGGTCGATTTCTGAACGAACTTCTTCTAATGTTTTACACTCTTTTAATTCCATCGTATTTGCCTTGAATATAGTTATAACATTATAGTATTTATGAGTAAATAGTAGCTCAAATGAGCTGAAACAAGAGGCGTAATAGTGTACTGCCTTCGAGTATAAAGGTATTGATCTGTGCAAGCTTGTTTAAAAGATAGTTCCTTCCGTCACACGCCTCGTCTTTGTAAGCAAAGATGGAGAATAGTGTTTTCCCCTGTTACCAGGTACTGCTACACTCCTTGTGTTTTATTTGTGATGAAAATATGGTCTTTTGGTTGGATTTATTTCGAAGTGTCTCTATGACTTATGGTCTGGCTCTCCAGACGTTGCATGCCTTTACCAAAAGCACGACGCTTAAAGTCATCCCAGTTGCGCTCTTTTTGAGGGCTCCATGCTATCTCGGAAAGTGAAAATATACGCGGCCATGCAAGATAGTCTGCAATTGCTTCTGTAGGTGCTCTCTCACTCCAGAGACAGCCGTGAACACCCTGTATAGAACCTTTTACATCTTCGTCGGATATCTGGGCTGTCGGATCGTAGCTGTAGGCATCTTGGGTATCGGTAGGCCCGGCCCAGGTGTGCCCCGGTTCGCCTGAACTTTTGACATACTGCTGGTCAAAATAGAGGTATTGTGCCGGTGCCATGATGACCTTCTGCTGTTTTTTGGCGGCTTTGACACCGGCACCATTACCTCGCCATGCGATGATTATTGTATCGTCACGCAGTGCAGTGTTATGTTCTCTCACCTCTTGCCAGGCGACCATCTTACGGTCGTGTCTGGCCAGTATCCGATCCATTTCAGTGAAGAAATAGTCTTGTACCTCCTGGATATTTTTAAGCTGCTCTGTTTGCATTAACTTTTCAACCGCCGGTGACTTGCTCCATGCTCCTTTTGGTATCTCATCACCGCCCAGGTGGATGTACTCAAAAGGAAAGAGCGTTGTTACCTCTTTAACAATGTTCTCAAGAAAAACATAGGTACTCTCCAGACCTGCATCTATGGTGTTGTTGCTCACTTTTTGAATAGAGGTATATCTGCTTTTATCATTTGGGTCTTGCAAAAGTTCCGGGTAGGCGGTAACGGCTGCCTTGGCATGGGCCGGAATGTCAATCTCCGGTAAGACGTTGACACTGCGCTTTGCAGCGTAGGCCACGATCTCTCTGATCTCGTCCTGGGTGTAATAGCCCTCTTCGAGTTTATCTTTAGGACCGCGCATCGCAGGATAGAAAGAAAAAGGAAGGGCTGTTCCAGGACCGCGTTTGGCACCGATCTGCGTTAGAAGAGGGTACTTTTTAATCTCTATACGCCACCCTTCATCATCGGTAAGATGCCAGTGAAAAAGGTTCAGTTTATGTTGTGCCATACGATCAATAAACTTTTTAACATAAGCAACACTAAAGAAGTTACGTGCCGTGTCAAGCATCATCCCTCTCCATTGGAAACGGGGTGCATCTTCAATGGAACAAGAGGGCATCATCCAACTCTTTCGGGGAACGTCGGATTTATGCAGTGACCAGATTACCGGGTCCATCAGCTGCATCAAACTTACGGTCGCATAGAAAAAACCGGCTTGGCTATTTGCCCTGATAACGATCTTATCAGCAGTGACGTCAAGGGTATAGGCTTCTTGTTTCAGGTCGGGGTCGCGTAAATAATCTATGGTGTTGGGAACACCGCTCTGGCCCGTTTTGAGCTTATAGCCTGCCTGCAGCAACAAATGCTCTTGAAGATAGTTTACGGCATTGAGAGCTAGAGGTGCATCAGAATAGTAATGGGTCTGATCATTGAGAAGAAAGTGACTATCAAGAGGTATGAATAGTCGTGGTTTTGGAATAATGACATTGGTACTGCCCTCTGCATTAAGCGACACCAAGCATACAAGAAGTGCGAAAAAAATTACGGCAAATACTTTCATCAGGTGATTGTAGCACAGAGATTAGCTGGTTATTAAAGAGTAGCTCCTATCCTGTAAAAAGAGGAGCAGATAATGCAGATAACGCTTACTGTTTTGGCCGGTCTACTCTCTGCGATGTTGATCTTACGTCATGGCAGTAATATTAAAAAGAGTATACACGATATAGAGAGAAGATCGAGAGTACCCTGGTAACGCTTTTTCCCGAATACACCATTGAACTCGATTATGAAGAACTCTGATATTTACCTAATAAAACAGGGGCTACTTTGCACCCATTACTATAGAGAGTCACAACATATGCCCGCGGTGCTGTCCGTACAGCAGTAACGTGACAATATCGTCTTTGCAAAAAAAGAGGAATATGAATACTCTTTCATTGTTTAGTAACTTTAGAGTAACATAAGAGTAACATATAGATAGTTTCTAGATGTGAAAGGTGAGCAGTGGCGAGAATATCAAAAGAAGAGCGTAAAGAGGGGATAGTAACTGCGGCGTTAAAACTCTTTTCTGAAAAGGGGTTTTATGTAACTACTGTTCCAGATATAGCGGCAAAAGTCGGTATGAGTGTCGGCAACTTCTATAACTATTTTACCTCTAAAGATATATTGGCTAAAGAGCTTGTGATGTTTATCTCTACATATCTTGGAGAGAAGATACAAGAGATTAATAAAGAGCCTATTTCGACACAAGAGAAGATCAGTGCTATTGTCACAATGTACTTTACGATAGCTGTTGAACGCCCGGAAATGATAGAGTACTTTTTACGGGTCTATCTCTCCAACCGTGAGGTCTTTGGTGAAGGGTGCGAAGGGATGATCTGTATCTCTCCGTTTGTATCAGAGATGATGGTGTTCTTCAATGATGGTGTAGAGTGCGGTGATCTCCGCAACCAGGAGTTCTTCAGCGCTTTTGGTCTCTTTATGGGGTATCTTGGCGGTATGGTCTTCCTGGCCGGTGAAAAGATACTGCCCGAAGCACTAAACAGCTATGAAGCTTCGATATCAGAGAACATCTATAATGCCTTGCGAGTCAACTAACTACAAGCCGCGACTGATCTGGCTGCAAGGGGTTACCTGTAATGGTAACCCCCACTTTTTTTTAAACCTTCCATATCTACTGCAACTATTGGCAAAATGAGATGATCTATCATCCCTCTTTATCTTTCGTACCTTTGACGTCTGCTCCGTATCTGCTACACATTATAAAATCTTATAAGCAGAAGAGTCCTGAACCTGTATAAGAAAAGAGTAGTTTAAGGTCAAATATATCAATATAATATTCGTTCAAGTTATCCTGATGTAGCATAGTTAATCACAATTCACTTTCAGAGGAGTTCAGGATGTCAGATCGTATGGAAGGGGTAAAAAAGCTTTTTGAGTCAAAAAGTGCCCGGGTAGAGACCAACAGAGGTGATGCTTACTATAGTAGGCTTTTTGAGCAGTGTCAAGCTCGGCTCGGCGAACTGCGTGCGCAAGAACCACTCAACAGACTGGACTTCAGTGAACTGCTTGCAGAGCAGGGGACTGATCGTCGTGACTTTATGAAATGGGTGAGCGCAACGACGGCTATGCTGATGCTGCCGCCTATGTTTGCTCCTCTTGTTGCCGAAGCAGCAGAACTTATGAACAGAGCTCCGGTCATCTGGCTGGAGCTGCAAGACTGTGCAGGTAACTCAGAAGCACTTTTACGTTCAGACGGTCCTAAGATCGAGGAGATCGTGCTTGACATTATCTCACTGGAATTTCATGAGACCTTGATGGCGCCATCAGGTCATCAGGCAGAAAAACAGCTTGAAGATGCGATGGAGCATTTTAAAGGAAAGTACCTGCTCTTTGTCGAAGGCTCCATTCCTGTCGGTGCGGGAAAAGATTGGTGTACTATTGGTGCATCAGGCGAAAACTTTGTTGACCATTTGACACGTGTGGCTGAAGGCGCAGCCGCTGTTGTCGCAGTCGGTGCCTGTGCTACGTTCGGCGGTATCCCTGCTGCTGCACCGAACCCTACCGGTGCGGTAGGTGTGATGGACGTTATCAAAGGTAAACCGGTCATCAACATTCCGGCTTGTCCTGCCAACCCTGCAAATATGGTCGGCGTCGTCTTGCATTATATTTTGACGGGACAGATACCTGAACTCGACTCGCTACTACGCCCTAAGTTTGCATTTGGATATCGTATCCATGACAACTGTGAACGTCGTGCGCACTTTGATGCAGGCGAGTATGTTGAAGAGTGGGGCGATGCCGGTGCGAAAAACAACTTCTGTCTCTATAAAATGGGCTGTAAAGGTCCAATGACATTCAACAACTGCTCGATCGTCCGTTATAACGAAGGTGTTAACTGGCCTATCGGTGTCGGTCGCGGCTGTATCGGCTGTTCTGAACCGGATTTCTGGGACAAATATGCCTATGAACGTCCAATGGCGGATGCTAAGATCAAAGCGCCGACCGGCGGTGTTGAAAAATCAGTAGACGAATTCGGTCTGGGACTATTGACGGCGGCAGGTATCGGTATCGCAATTCATGCGGCAGCGAGTGCGATTGCAGGTAAAAAAGAAGATGGAGGAGAAGCGTAATGAGCAAGAAACATATTGTAGTCGATCCGATTACACGGATCGAGGGACACTTAAGAATTGAAGCGGTTATTGATGAAAACAATACGATTGTAGACGCGTATAGTTCATCAACGATGTTCCGTGGTATTGAGACCATATTACAGGGCCGTGACCCAAGAGATTGCGGTCTGCTTGCAATGCGTATCTGCGGGGTATGTACAGGTACACACTACCAGCGTTCCATTGAAGCGGTTGAAGATGCTTTTGAGATCACCATTCCGAAAAATGCACGTCTTGTACGTAACCTTATTCAAGGTGCGCTTTATGTGCATGATCACCTTGTGCACTTCTATCATCTTCATGCTCTTGACTTTGTTGATGTTGTTTCTGCGCTTTCTGCAGATCCGAAAGCAACGGCTGATGAAGCTCGTAAATGGGCGAAAGTGGCAGGTGTCAGCCCTTACACTTACGGTGAAAGTATTTTTAAAGAGATCCAGGACCGTGTTGCAAAATTTGTAAAACAAGGTCGTCTCGGTATCTTTGGAAATGGTTATTGGGGTAACAAGCACTATAAACTGACTCCTGAACAAAACTTGATAGGTGTTGCGCATTATCTCAAAGCGCTCGATATTCAAAGAGACTTGGCAAAGATGCAGGCCATATTCGGTGGTAAAAACCCGCATCCGCAATCAATTGTTGTGGGCGGGGTGACGTGTGTTCAGGATATTCAAAATCCTTCACGTATCGCACTCTTTAAACAGTTGTTAAAAGATGGCACAAAATTTATCAAACAGGCCTATCTTCCGGATGTCTATATGGCAGGAACGATGTATGCCGATGAAGCGACAGACTCAAAAGCAACCTTTACCGAACTGATGCAAGGCAAAGGTGTGGGTGGTACCGGCGGCGGTCTGCTCAACTATATGAGTTACGGAGATTTTCGTCTTGATGACACGGGCTTCTATAAATCTGCACTGCTTTTCCCCTCAGGTATAGTCTACAACGGCGATATCAGTAAGGTTGAAGATGTCGATCCTGAAAAGATCGCTGAAGATGTTACACACTCATGGTATGAGGGGACAAAACCGCTTCATCCTTATGACGGACAGACGATTCCAAATTATACCGGTCTTGACAAACGTGCTGACGGCATTGCCTATCTTAAGACGAATGAGAAATATAGCTGGATCAAGTCACCTATCTATAACGATAGCCGTGTTGAAGTCGGGCCGTTGGCTCGTATGGTCGTTGGTGTTGCAAGAAAAGATGCGCGTATCACTAAATACGTGATGGATTTCTTGACACGCGGAAACCTTCCGGTCTCTGTTCTCTTCAGCACGGTTGGTAGAACAGCAGCACGTGCCATTGAGACAACATTGATGGCTGATGTGATGGTCGAATGGGTTGATGAATTGGCGGCTAATGCCGCTGGCGGCGACTTAAGCACTTGGACAGAATTTGACTTTGACAAAGTGAGTGTTAAGACAAAAGGTATGGGTCTGGCTGAAGCACCTAGAGGGTCACTCGGTCACTGGGTCCGTGTTGAAAACGGTAAGGTCGCTAATTATCAGGCCGTTGTTCCGTCAACATGGAATGCAGCACCTCGCGACTATAAAGGACGTATGGGGGCCTATGAAGCCAGCCTGATCGGTACGAAAGTCGCTGATCCTGAACAGCCGTTGGAGATCATCCGTACAATCCATAGTTTTGACCCTTGTATTGCTTGTGCTGTGCACGTTGTCGATACCAAGGGCAAAGAGCTGGGTGTCTATAAGATAGATACGCAGTGCAGTATCTAAGGGGGCCGTTATGAATTCTGGACATAAACAAGTTAAGAGGATGACAGCTTTTATGCGGATCAACCACTGGGTTGTTGCGATCTGTATGGTTGCAGCCGTTCTTACGGGTCTTTATATCGGTCATCCCTATTATCAGACTCTTATGGCTGACGGCGCGGTAGACAAGTATGTGATGGCATGGAACAGATGGATCCACTTTATGTCGGCTATCATCTTTGATGTCAGCAGTATTGTGGTCTTTTATCTCTACTTCTTCTCAAGATTTGAAAAACCCTATAAGAAGTTGATCCCCTCACTGAAAAACATCAAAGAGTTCTTTAATGTTTTCGTCAACCTTGTAACGCTAAACAGGGTCAAAAAGTTTGACTCTTCACATGCGGACAGTTTTAATGCTGTCTTCTTTTTTATATTTCACCTATTGCTGGTATGGATGCTTTTGAGCGGGCTTCAGATGTATGTTCATGGACTGGCGTCAGGTATTAGCGCTATCGGTGCCTGGTGGCCTGCGCTGCTTCATCTCGCAACAGATTGGACGGTCACAGTGACGGGCGGTTCGTTGATGGATGTCAGGATATGGCATCACTATTCGATGTATGCTATCATTGTCTGGACGATGTTTCATATCTACTATCAGGTATGGCGTACTATCTTTTGGAAAGAGGGTGATATCGCTATTGTGATCGGTGGCAGCAAATTTGTCAAGGAAGACAAACAATAGATCGGTTCCGGGCCTTTCCCGGAAAAATTTCCTCTAAAAGGCCCCCTATGGCATTCGTGCTGGAACTGACAACAACATCATCACAACCCTATATCAAAAACTATATCATTTCCATTATCAGAGAATTTGATATCGACACTATTGTGCGTCAACAAAAAGATAAGATCATCTGTGCTTTTACATCAGAACATCCCGAATTAGAGAGTTGTCTTGAGGCAATAGCACAACGTCTTCCTGCATCCTGCTTTTTAAAGAGCAGTTCGCATTATGAGATCGAGGGTGAACCTGACGAATTGCCGGAATACAAACCGCAATACCCTTTGGGGCTTGGTCTCTGTCCTTCGTGTCAAAAAGAGATGTTTGACCCCTCTTCACGCCGATATTACTACCCCTTTACGTCATGCACCCACTGCGGAGGGCAATACAGCAGTTTTAACGGGTTCCCCTATATCCGTGCCAATACATCATTTAGTTTTTTTCGCCCATGCAGTAGGTGTGAAGAGGAGACAAACAGTGTGGGTATACGCGAGCACCATCAGATCAACAGCTGTCATGACTGCGGTGTGCCCGTTAAGCTGTTGAACAAAGAAAATGAACGTTATGCAAATGATGCCGGCAGTTTCAGGACCATGTTTGAAGTGGCGGCAAAGGCGCTCAAAGACAATAAAAGAGTGCTTCTGAAAACAACGATGGGATACAGACTCTTCTACACGGTCAAACAGATGCATAATGACTCTGTTCTGATGCTGATAAATGCACAAAAAATTACCAACTATATCTCAGTGATCGAAGAAGAGTTTAATGCCCTGTTGAGCATTGAGAGACCCGTGTTGCATGTCGCAGTAAAAGATGAAGCGCTCAAGGCGGCACTTGGCAATACGATCGATGTGAAATACCCGGATGAGGGGTTTAGCATCTTGTTGTCAAAAGAGCTGCAGACATTGGGTGAAGATTTTATTGGTTATGAAGTGGCTGATGCTACGACTGAGGCGGACATTCTAATGGACTTTGACCTTGAAGTGACGGCACAAGAAGATCTTCGACTTTTTATTAACAAAGATATTCAGTTCATCGCCGAAGGTGAACGTGTCTGCTTTCCTTCAACATTTGCACCGGCAACCCATACATTGAGTGTGGCACACGGTTTAGTAGGCGTCGTTGAAAATGAGGCGATGCTCTTTGACAAGATGGAACATTTTGACGCTGTCAGTGTTGAAAAAGCAGTTGTTTTGGAAGGGGAGACTGAAAATTGGCACAGCAAGCAGCATACGATGTCACACGATGAGGCCTCTTTTATGTCTGTTATTGCCGAACATCAGCGTTTTGGCACAAAGTGCGTTGGTGCGTATTTTTATGAAGAGCCCTCTTTTCTATATTATGACGGTAAAAAAGTGATCCGGCTTGTGCCGCCCAAAGAGTTCCACCCTGCTGAGCTTCTCGAAAAGATGGCGACGCTGAGAGAAGGGTCAGAGCGGTTAGTCAAAAATCTCGAAGATAAAATGCCTGAAGTCTATGCCAAACTTCAAGCCCTGGAAAAACGTGAGAATGTCACCCTTTTTGAAGCAACGGCCATCATCCTCGGGTTAAAAGACGAGAGTATGCGCGGTGTTACAAAAGAGGCGTTGAAGTTTGTCGGCAAGGGCGGTTTGCAGATAGATACGCGGGTAAAAGATAACCGTTTCGATCACACAGCATTTTTATCGAGTATTGTCAGTTATCAGTTAGCCGATGTTGACACGGTCTTGTTAAGCTACTCTATCTTTGAGTCATTCGGCGATTACTTTAATGAGCTGTTGCAAGAGATAAAAGGCAAGACAAAGGCAGAGCATGTTGTTTTATGCGGAAGCCATTTTGCAAACCAGTCACTCTTTAGCCGCGTGCTGCGAAATCTAAAACAGACACCGCCGTTACTGAATATCAACTATCCTATCGGCAAGGAGAATGCCGTTGTCGGTGGCGTCTACCTCTAAACGAATCCGAATCACCATCACCGGTATCGTACAAGGCGTCGGGTTCCGTCCCTACATCTACCAACTGGCTGAACGGCTCTCGCTCAGCGGCTTTGTACTCAACGATGCCGATGGGCTTATGCTTGAAATAGAGGGCACAAACGATAAGCTCTCCTCCTTTTTATCCCATCTGCAGACAAAACCGCCGCCATTGGCACGGATCGATACCCTGCATAAAGAAGAGATCGCGGTCTGTGCAGAAGAGGGTTTTTCGATACGCCGTTCGGACAAGGGTGTGGCAACAACGATGGTGTCGCCGGACATGGCAATATGCGATGCCTGTGCTGCTGAGATGCAGGATGTCACCAATCGACGGTATCGTTACCCTTTTATCAATTGTACGGATTGCGGACCGCGCTACACCATCATCAATGCCCTTCCTTATGACAGGCCTGATACCTCTATGGACCCTTTTACAATGTGTAAAGCGTGCCATGACGAATATACGGATCCCGGCAACCGACGTTATCATGCGCAGCCTATAAGTTGCTATGACTGTGGGCCGACGCTGTCACTGTTACGGCCAAACGGCATGGTGTATGCAGAGGACAATGAAGCCATAAACCGCACCTGCAGTCTCATATTAGAGGGGAAAACAGTAGCCGTTAAAGGGATTGGCGGTTTCCATCTTGTCTGTGACGCTCTCAACGAAGAGGCTGTTACGACACTGCGAACAAAGAAGCATCGCCCTTCAAAGCCGCTCGCGGTAATGTTCAAAGATCTTGCAACCCTGAAAGAGGCAGCGGAGAGCAGCGAAGATGATGAAAGGCTTATTCTCTCCAAAGAGCGGCCTATCGTTATTGTAAAGAAGAGGGATAACAGTGCACTGGCCGCATCAATAGCGCCGGCAATCGACAAAATAGGTGTCTTTTTGGCCTACACACCTTTGCATATACTGCTGCTTGAAAAACTGGGCCGACCCATCGTTGCGACCAGTGCCAATATGAGTGATGCCCCGATCATGATAGATGCGCAAGATCTCATAAATAAACTGGGTAAAGTCGTGCATGCGGTCTTGACCTATGACAGAGAGATAGTGAACGCCTGTGACGACAGTGTGGTGATGATGGCCGGTGAGCAGAGGCTGATGTTGCGTATGGCACGGGGATATGGGCCAAAGAGCCTGCCGCTTCGCAAGAGGAGCGAAAAGAAGATCCTTGCTGTCGGCGCGAACCAGAAGAACACGATTGCTATGGCATTTGGAGAGCATCTCATATTATCGCCGCACATCGGTGACCTGGTCTCACTGGAGGCCTTTGAATATTTTGAACGTACTCTTGAGACCTTTAAACGGTTTTATGATTTTGAACCTGACATCATTGTGTGCGACAAACATCCGGGTTATGAGACAACCAAGTGGGCGAAGCAGCTGGTTAAAAAGAGACCGGCACTGCAATTAGTGGAAGTCCAGCATCATTATGCCCATGCTTTGGCATGTATGGCAGAGTATGCTCTCAATGAAAAGGTGTTAGCCTTCTGTTTTGACGGAACAGGTTATGGTGATGACGGAACCTTATGGGGAGGAGAGGTCTTGCTGGCTGACCCTCAGGCGTACGAACGTGTGAGCCATTTTAGACCGTTTCGTCTGATCGGGGGCGAAAAAGCGGTCAAAGAACCGAGAAGAGTTGCTTTGGCACTTTTGTTTGAGTGCTGCTCTTTGGATGAGGTCATGGCAATGGACAATCCGGCTGTTCAAAGTTTTACACAGACAGAACTGCGTATGATGCACAAGATGTGGCAACAGGGTATCAACTCCCCGTTCAGCAGCTCTGTTGGACGCCTGTTTGATGCTGTGGCCTCATTGGGCGATATTGCCCATAAACTCGGGTATGAAGGCGAGAGCGGTCTGTTAATGGAGAGGGCCGCCTCCACAATAGAGGCAGACAACCGTTTCAGCTATGCGCTGGAAAAGAGTGAGATCGATTACCGGCCGATGGTTAAAGAGATTTTGGCAAGCTCTTCAAAAAATGAGATCGCTTCGAAATTTATCGCGATGATCAGCGCTGTTATTGTAGAGATCGCTCAGAAACATCCTGCTTTGCCCATCGTGTTAAGCGGCGGTGTTTTTCAAAACAGATTGCTGGTAGCAGAGGTGAGCAGGGCATTGAAGAGTCAGAAAAGACGCTATTATATTCAACAAGAGACACCGGTAAATGACGGCGGGATCGCATTGGGCCAACTTTACCATGCACTACATATATCAGGGAGAGAAAATGGATAAACGAATTGCAGTGATCGGTTCAGGGAACGCTTTTTTTAAAGATGAAGGTATCGGCCTCTATGCGGCAAAACACCTGAAAGAGAATTTTGACTTTACTCCGGAGATCACTTTTGTAGACGGCGGGACGCTGGGCTTTAGGCTCATGCTTTTACTGCAGGAATTTGATGAAGTGGTCATTATCAATACAGCCTCTGAAGAGGGTGCCACAGCCGGCACGATAACAGTAAAAAGCTGTGATGAGTTTCTGGACGGTACCTTGATAAAAAAGACGGCGAATGAAGTCGAGATCGCGGAGATGCTGCAGATCTGTTCTATGGCAGATCATATGGCCAACACGATGCTGGTCAGTATTGTCCCTGAAGATATTATTGCCGTTGAAGTGGGCTTGACCGACGAGGTTGTCGCTGCATGGCCGCTATATATCGATACGGTGTTAGAGGTATTGGCACAGTGCGGTGTTCAGGCAACAAAACGTTCAACACAGATGTCACTTGACACGATCTTGCATGCGTTCGCCTATCCAAGCATCGAACATGGAAGAGGGTTCTGAGAGCGTCAGAAAACAGATCTACAGCGAGGTGTCTGCCCACTACGGTTTAAACAGGCCGTTATATTGTTCTGATAACTACTCGCCAACCCGTCTCTCAGGGTTTTTAAATCTATTGATCACGCTCTCAAGCGTTATGCCGTCACCCCGTTTTGTCGCAATGATACCTTCATCTTCTACGATCTTTATGATGGTCTCTATATAGGTACTGAACGCTTTTTGCAACGTTGGCGAGAGACCGATGTGCACTTTTACGGTTTCAGGCACGATGCCTACAACACTCGATTTTGGCTGCGGTTTGTCCATCAGTTCTAGCATGTCAATACATTGCATCACGCCGACTTCGTGGGCACCGCCGCTGTTGACACCGAAACCGCTCAGTTCATGAGAAGGGATGTGGTAGATACTACCGGTTTCATCATCAATGTCTATCGCATCTAAAATAAGAATACGTTCAGACTCTATAAAGAGATTGAGGAGGTTGATCCCTTCAACCCCGCCGTTGATAATATCGACAGGCGGCGCAAAGCTATAGTTCTGTTCTAAAAATGAGGTCGCATAGACGGCGATGCCATCATCCATCTCTAAAATATTTCCGACGCCCAAAATTGTAAACCCACTCTCTGTCATTGCCTGTTCCTATAGTAGTATTGTTCCAGCAGCTCTGTTTGCTTCTGTACATCGTAGTTGAATTTAAATTCCAACTCTTTGAGATAGAGAGGAAAGCTCTCTGTTGAGACCCCTTTATAGGTCAGAATGGCATTTTCAAAATAGTTCCAAAACTCTACGATCTTGTTGAGATGTTTGGAAACATTGATAATACGGCTTTTACGTTTGAAACGCGAAAACTCACTGGCATAAAGGTCTTCAAGATTGTCATCAATAAACTGCTGACGATATTTCTGCAGCGTCGGCATAACGATAGTATAGAGATGGCCATCATAATCAAATGTCAAAAAATTATGGGCATCAAACACCGCTTCTTTTTTGTTTCTCTTACTTCGCTCAAGGTAGAAGTACTCCTCATATTCACAGGGTTTGTGTCTGATTGCATCATAGGCATCTTCACAGATCCGGGCACACTCATAGCGAAAACTATTGTAATACTTATAGACGGAGACATAAGAGAGATTAAGGCGTTTCGACGCTTGCAGGGCGTTTTCATTGTGGCAGAAAGAGTGCATGAGCGTCATCACTTTGTTGACACGCTCCGGGCTGTACTTTGTCTTGCACTCACTGCATTTCAACATGCCGTCTTTGAGAAGATAGAGATGATGATGACAATATATACATTTAGTTAACCACTGCATAAACTCTATTCTACGCTTTTTAGATTATACTAGTCCTAAAAGCAGATAAGATATGTGAAGATTTAGGTTTCTTTTACAATAATATACTATACTTTTTTAAAGACTGAATAAACATTCACTAAGTGGAGGCCCAATTTGGAACTTGGTTTTATCATAATTTTTTGGTACGGAGTGCTTCATGCATTCGGACCAGACCATTTGACGGCGATAGCAGACTTCTCAATCGGAAAGTCAATGAAAAAGACAATGATGATCACGCTCATGTTCGCGTTCGGACATGGCTTGATGCTCTTTCTCTTTGCCAAGTTACTGGAGCTCTATGCGCTGCCCGAATCCATTACCGGCTACGGCGATACAATCTCTTCGACCGTGATCATTGTGATGGGTCTCTATCTGCTATTCATGGTTGCAACAAACCGTATTCAACTCAACAAACACATGCATGAGAACAAGGAACACATTCACATCTACTTCGGTAAAGAGCACTCGCATCATGGAGGATCATCTGCCTCTGCGTGGACGGTCGGGGCCCTTATGGGAATAGGGGGTGTACGCGGGATGCTGGTCACCTTGGGTATGCTGCAGGGAAGCAGTGTTGAATGGACCATGGTACTTGCATTTATCGCCGGTGTCTCATTAGTCTTTGTCAGTTTCGGATTTGTGATCCTTCAGCTTAACAGTCACGTATTGACAACGATTAGAAATGTACGATTGACATTTTCGGCGGCAGGATTGATCTCTGTCTTGATCGGCAGCCAAATGTTAATGTCATAAGCGGACAAATAGCAACAGAATAAGTACGGTAATAAAACTATAAACAAGGAATTACAATGTGCCAAGATTGCGGATGTTCTATTACAGATCATATCCATACAGACGACCATTCAGAGGGGCATACTCATAGTCATGGCGATGACCATGCTCACGGACATGAACACTCTCACGAGCACCAGGCTGCGCACGAGACACTTAGCCATAACCCTCAACTAAAAGACAGTAAGACGATCGCTGTTATTACCAAGATCTTGGACAAAAACAATCAAGAGGCGGCACACAACCGGGCCCATTTTGACAAGCATAATGTTTTGTCGATCAATTTGATGAGCAGCCCGGGAAGCGGTAAAACAACCCTCCTCGAACATATGGCAGATATGGTTTCATTCAAGTTCGGCGTTATCGAAGGCGACCTTGAGACCAGCCGCGATGCTGACCGTATAAAAGCGAAGGGTATTCCTGCGTATCAGATCCAAACAGGAAGCGCCTGCCATCTTGATGCGTTCATGGTCCATAAAGGGCTGCATGCCATGCCGATGGATGAGATCGATGTCTGTTTTGTTGAAAACGTCGGCAACCTGGTCTGTCCGGCAAGTTACGACGTCGGTTCCCATCTTAATATTGTTCTGGTCTCCATCCCTGAGGGTGGTGACAAGATCGAGAAATATCCGGTGATGTTCCGCCAGGCGGACCTTATTCTGATCACGAAAACAGATCTGCTGGAACATTTTGATTATGACATTGAACATGAAAAGGCTGAAGCACGCAAGATCAAGCCGGGTGTTGACATCCTGGAAGTGAACATCAAAGATGCCGCGTCTGTACAACGTGTGATCGAGTGGATTGAATTCAAGCGAAAGATGAGAGGTTAATATGTGTCTGTCTATACCGTCTAAAGTCGTTAAAATCGACAGTGAGAGCAATATCGCCATTGTTGATACCATGGGTGTTACCCGAAAAGCGGGTCTGGAACTTGTTGAAAAAGAAGATATTAAAGTCGGTGACTATGTTCTTATTCATATCGGTTTTGTCATGAATAAAATCGACGATGAAGATGCATTGGAATCCTTGAAAGTCTATAAAGAGATCCTCGAGATAATGGATGAAGACGAGCGCCAGAAGCTGGTTCTCGAAGACGATAACTGTGAAAACAGAGGTGCGTAGTGAGCGAACTGCAGCTTAAAGACCTTTACGACGGTTTTCGCAATCCGGATACGATCCGCTCCCTGGCAAAGCAGATCGCAGATGAAGCCAAAAACCTCAAGATGCCTTTGCGTATTATGGAAGTGTGCGGCGGACATACGCACACGATCATGAAGTACGGACTGCCGCAACTTCTTCCTGATACAATCTCGTTTATCCACGGCCCGGGCTGTCCGGTCTGCATCATGCCAAAAGAGCGTATCGACCACGCTATCGCCCTGGCCAAGATGGAAAACACGATCCTGCTCACACTCGGCGATATGATCCGTGTACCCGGTTCCAAGACCTCTCTGGCGCAGGAACGCGCGGCAGGGTATGATATACGACCGCTTTATACGCCGATGGATGCCCTGAAAATCGCCAAAGAGAATCCCGACAAAAGGGTTGTCTTCTTTGCCATAGGTTTTGAAACGACGACGCCGATGACGGCGGCCGTCATCAAAGCGACGATCGAGCAGAATATTACGAATCTTTTCTTCCACATCAACCATGTCCTCGTCCCGCCGGCAGTCGATGCGATCATGGCAGACGGAAAGGCCCAGATCAACGCCTTTATCGGACCCTCTCACGTGAGCGTCATCTCAGGTGCCAAGATCTATCAGCCGCTGCCGGACAAGTACAAGACCCCGGTGGTCGTTTCAGGATTTGAACCGGTGGATGTTCTGCAGGGCATCTTGATGATCGTACGCCAGCAGGTGCAGGAAAGGGCAGACCTCGAGATCGAATATACCCGTTCAGTGACCATGGAGGGCAATACAATCGCCCAGAAGCTGATCGACACCTACCTGCAGCCGCGTTCACACTTCAGGTGGCGCGGCATTGGCGATATCCCCGACAGTGCACTGGAGATCAGACCTGAATTCGCCTATCTTGATGCAGAAAAGATCTTTGGCGATATTTTGCCGAATGAACCTATCGACGACCACAAGCTCTGCATCTGCGGTACGATCCTAAAGGGACTGGCCAAACCGATGGAGTGCAAGGTCTTCGGGACAGCCTGTACGCCGAACACCCCGCTCGGCAGCTGCATGGTGAGCAGCGAGGGTGCCTGCAACGCCTACTACCGTTATGCAGGGGTGTTAGCATGAAAGTAGTACAGCTGAGCCACGGCGGAGGCGGCGAAGAGACCAACACGCTTATACACGGTCTTTTTTACAAACACTTCAGTAATGAGATCCTTATCAAGGCTGAAGATGCCGCTGTTTTAGAGGTAAAGAACAAAATAGCCTTCACGACGGACAGTTTTACCGTCAGCCCCATCTTTTTCAACGGCGGCGATATCGGCAAGCTCGCTGTTGCCGGTACGGTCAATGACCTGGCGATGATGGGGGCGAAACCGCTCTACCTCAGTTCGGCCTTTATGATCGAAGAGGGTTTAGCCTTCAGTGAATTGACGCAGATCGTGGAGAGTATGGCGAAAGAGCTGGCCAAGTCCGGCGCCAAGATCGTCTGCGGCGATACAAAGGTGGTGCCCCGCGGGAGCGTCGACAAGATCTTTATCAATACGGCGGGTATCGGCGAGATCATGAAAGAGGGTATCTCTGTGCTCAACCTTCATGAGGGCGATCTCATTATTGCTTCGCGGGATGTCGGCCGTCATGGCGCAACCGTGTTAATGGCAAGAGAAAACCTGGATGTGACTGCCGATCTGCAAAGCGATTGCGAGACGCTCTGGCCTGCAGTGGAGGCGCTGATCGATGGCAAGATCTCCATCAGTGCCATGCGTGATGCAACCCGCGGCGGTCTCTCTGCTGTACTCAACGAGTGGGCGCAAAGCAGCAATGTCTGCCTTGAGGTAGAAGAGGATGCAGTACAGATCTGTGATGAAGTGCGCGGTATCTGCGAGATGTTTGGCTTTGAGCCGATGGATTTTGCGAACGAGGGCACCTTTATACTTGCGGTCGCACCGGAAGATGCGGAGGCTGCTGTTACGATACTGCAGCAGTTCGATTTTTGTGAAAATGCCTCTATCATCGGACGCGTCACGCAAAAATATCCCGCTAAAGTCATCCTGCGCTCCGGCTACGGAAGCAGCCGTTTCCTCGATCTGCCAAAGGGCGAACTGCTGCCGAGGATCTGCTGATGCATGAATATTCCGTTGTCCAGGCGCTGCTTGAGCAGACAGAGAATGTTGCAAAAGAGAATGATGCGCAAAAGGTGACGAAGATAATCGTGAAGATCGGCGTGATGAGCGGTGTTGAACCGCATCTGCTGGAGATTGCCTTTAACACCTTTAAAGAGAAGACCATCTGCGATGGGGCCGAATTTGTCATGAATATACAGCCTCTGACCATAGAGTGTCAAGTCTGTAAAACGGTGAGTGAGCTTGAAAAGATTCACTACTGTTGTCCAAAATGTGGAAGTATCGATGTAAAGGTCGTTGACGGGGAAGATATGTTCCTCATGACGCTAGAGATGGAATAAGGAAGCAACAATGCAAGAGTACTGGGAAGTGTATATGAAACCGATGGAAGGGCATCCATCGATGGTCTCTTTTAATGCCGGCGTAGCCGACGATGTCCCGGATGACCAGTATATGTATGTCGGGTTCGTCAAGGTACCGTTGAAGTCGCCTACTGCAGAGGGGCTGATCTCTGCCGAAGAGGAAGATGATATTGGTTTCATTGAAGACCGTTTGGAGATGGAATCGCTGCGCTATCGGCATGGAAAATATATCGGACGGATCGTTACTCAGGCAACGGTCAATTTTATCTACTATCTGAAACTCGACTTTGAGTGGGGAGACGCTGCAGCTGCGGCGATGAAGCACTTTGAAGAGTATACCTACGAATCCGGTTCGCGTATGGATATGGAGTGGGAGGTCTATCAAAAGCTTCTATTCCCGACCACAAAAGAGTGGCAGATCATTCAGAACCATCGGGCGTGTGACCAGCTCAAAGAAGCGGGCGACAACCTGCGGCTGCCGCGAGCGATTGAGCATAAGATGTTTTTTGAGATGCCGGAAAACCGGACTGCCTTTGCAGTGCACATGGATGGAGAGGGGTTCCGTGTTCAAAAAGAGTTTGAACCGACCGATGAAGTCCCGCTCTACGGCCTGCAGTTTTACCGCATCGACGCACCTTTTTATTATGATATTGATGCTTTGACACTCTCTATCATTGCTGAAGGCGAGGGTTTTAACGGACAATATGACGGCTGGGAGACCTCGTTAGTCAAGATATAGTCGACTATTCAGGTGTATTGTACTGCCTGTCTCCGGCATCACCAAGCCCGGGAATGATGTACTTGTCATCGTTGAGCCGTTCATCGATCTGGGCAATGTAGATGTCGAGTTCCGTATACTTTTCCTCAATACGTGCCAATCCCTCCGGACTTCCGATGATGTTGAAAGAGGTGATCTTGCTTGCACCTCTCTCTTTGAGCAACTCCATGGCATCTATCATTGAACCGCCGGTGGCGATCATCGGATCGACAAGGATCAGGTGTTTGTCCTTACAGTCGGGAACACGGTCGTAGTAGAGTTTTGACTTATGTGTGGTCTCATCGCGTTTTATAGCGAGAAAGCCGGCCTGTGCATCGGGAAAAAGGTCCATCAACGCTTCAAGCATCGGCAGCCCGGCCCGCATCACGGTGACAAAAAGGAGATTGCTTTCATCAAACATCTGGAAGTTGTATCGTCCCTGCCACGTGAAAAGAGAGGTGCTTTGTAAGGCCTCTTTTTGCAATGCTCTGTCGGCAAGCAGCAGGCTTAATGTCTTTATGTTCTGTCTAAACCTGAGGGCATCGGTCTGGCTGTCACGCAGTGTGTTGACAAGGTGTGTGCTAAGTGGGGAGTTGAGTTCATATGTCATAGATTGATTATAGTGCAGGAAAACTGTTTTTTACGTCAAAAGAAGCAATATTTTAGAGCCTGCAGCTGAAAAATTCAAGCTGAGTCCACTTATAGTAAGAAGATAAAGAATGACAATGAAAGCGAAAAGAGCGCTTAAATGCCGTCTATTCTAAGGTTCTTGGTTCGGCCAACCATCAGGTCAGCTGTCATCTTGACACGTTTAAAGACACTCTCCTGTCGGTATTCCAGGTTGTGCTTCTTACAGACATCTTTTACGATAGGCTGCATCTTCTGGTATTGGCTTAAGGGCAGATTCGGAAAGAGGTGATGCTCTATCTGGTAGTTCAGCCATCCGTGTCCGAAGTCAATTAGGTCTGAACCGGTATTGTAGTTCACACTCCCCATGACCTGTCGAAGGTAGAACTCGCCTTGCGACTTGTGCGGCTGGTTAAAACGGTAGATGTCATCCGCAGAGTGATTTGGCACGATCACTAAAAAGGAGTGAAGGTTTGCGATCACTTCTGCCATCAGCATAATAATCAGCGCATCGAGTGCGGCCTCTGTTCCCAACGGTAAAAAGAGAAGAGGGATCAGTACGAACTTGAAAAGGCCGTACGGCAGGATGTAGTCTTTCCAAAGTGTAAAACCATTTTCGCTGAAAAGGTCCCATGAATAGCGTGTTAGTTCCGGCTGCTTCTTTTTTCTGCGCTCTCTGTTCTCCAAGATCTTTAAGGTGTTGGGTGCATAGTATGAGAGTTTCCAGACGCCGGCGAGCATCAAAACAAGAGGGTATTTCAGAAAGAGGGGGATCTTCATCCTATGCAGCCATTGCGTGTTGAGTTCAACATTGTCAGGGTCTTCATCTTCGCCGAGATGATAGTGGTGCATGATGTTGTGCTCATACTCCCAGGCTTCGGGTCTGATCCAGTCCAGCCAATCAACATAACGGCGTGCACCTCTTGCATAGCCTGCCTTCGTGTAGCGAAACGGGACGTCAGGGATCTTGTCATAGCCCCCGTGTAAAATAGGGTGGGTAACGTTAGCCCAGCGAGAGACATTGGCCACGCCGATCAAAAGAGCCGCTATACCGGCAAAGGTCCAAAATGTAAAACCTGGAAGCGGGTAACTCATAAATGATGAGAATCCAATAAGAAAGACGATCGCAAAACCGACATAACTGGCATTTCGTCCCCAGCGTTCCAACATTAAGAGATGTTCAAAATCTTCCCAGGTCGGTGTCCCGATGGTATCTTTAATGGCATCTATATCTTTTTGAAGCTCTTCCTGGTCTATCTCTTCATATGGCGTGTATGTGTGTTCCAAATCTTTCCTTACATTATCGTGGCGGAAGTATAGCGATTTAGTGGTTATAAGTTGATTGCTGTAGCGCAAGAAAAACTGTGAAATATGACTTTTATAAACATAGATATAATAATAATTATTATTAGATATATTTATGAAATTTAGAACATGTCAAGCTGCAGTTTGGCTTCGTCACTCATCTTCTCTTGCGACCATGCGGGTCAAAGAGAAGGTTGGGTTTGATCATTAAAGGTGCATTTGTAGAGGAGTCGAGAGCGTGGCTCTGCAGGCGGTTGTGGAAGAGACGCTTTTTACAGCATTCCGAGCTCCAGCTTCGCCTCGTCGCTGATCTTCTCGGGTGACCACGGCGGATCGAAGACGAGGCGGGGTTCGACGGAGAGGTCCGGATACCCCTCGATGACCGAACCCACATTACGGACCTGGTCGACCAGGGATTCGCTGACAGGGCAGGCGGCAGAGGTGAGGGTCATGGTGATGACGCAGCGGGTACCGTCGCTCTCTTTGGCGCAGTCGATGCCGTAGATGAGACCCAGTTCGTAGATGTTCACCGGAATTTCGGGATCGTAGATCTTCTTGAGCTCTTCGACGATCTTCTCTTTCAACGGAGCGAACTTCATGCCTGATTCTCCTTGCACGCTGCGGCATAGCCGTAAATGACGTTTAAAAAGGCCTCGAGCCCCTGTTGGCGTACGGGGCTCAGCAGTTCCAGCAGTCCCATGCTTTTAAGTTCGTTGGGATCGAAGGCGAGGATCTCCTCGGGTGTCCGGTCGTCGAAAATGCCCAGCAGCATGACGAGCATCCCTTTGGCGATGATGGAGTCCCCCTCGGCTTCAAGACGGATATTGTCACCGTCGAAGCTTTTGTGAAGCCAGGCGAGCGACGAACACCCTTTGATGATGTTGTCGTCGCTCTTGTAGCTTGGGTCTATGGTCGGGGCTTCGTGGCCGAAGTCGAGGATGTACTCCATCTTGGCATTGTTATCCTCAAAGAGGTCCAGGTCGGCCTTGTAGGCGTTGACTTGTTCTGACATGGTCATAGTATCTCCTTTGTTGCGTAAGCGGTGTCAAAGGCCGCTCTGATGGCTTCAGCCTCTTCGTTATCTTCCACCGCGTCGATCATCTCGTTGACAAACGAGAGTATGAGGATCTTTCGGGCCGCTTCGAGGCTGATGCCGCGGCTTCGAAGGTAGAAGAGGGCGGCTTCGTCGAGCTCACCCGTGGTGGAGCCGTGGGAGGCCTCGAGCTCGTCGGTGTAGATCTCAAGCTGCGGTTTAGACTCCATAAAGGCGTTGTCGTTAAGCAGAATTGCCTTGGCGTTCTGGCGGGCAGTGGTGTAGCGGGCGTCGTGGCCCACTCGGATGAGGCCGTCGAAGATCCCGGTCGCGCGGTCTTTAAGAATAGACTTGGCCTCATGCACGCTTTTGGCGCTGCGGCCGTTGTGGCGAAGGTTGACGACGTTGCCGAGGTGTGCCTGCCCGGTACCGAAAAGCAGGTGGGCCACATTGGCCTCTGTCTGCTCGGCCAGATCGTTTTTATAGAGGTGCAGGGCGTTGCCCGCTCCCAGATCAAAGGTCTGCAGCGTCAGTTTGCCCTGCGCCGCGACGTCATATCGGTGTGAACCGATGACCACGGCACTCATCTCACTGCTGGACTGGTTGCGCACCCAGGTCAGTGCGGCGTCTCTGCCGACACTGACGTCCAGACCGTAGAGCAGCAGCGAACCGCTGCTCTCTTCGTTTTCAAAGGTCTCATAGAACGAGGCTTTGACCTGCGGTGCAACATTGACGACAAGGCGGTAGGCAGTCAGGCTCTCCTCTTGTGTGAGCTGATGCACGACTGTGATGGCCGCGTCCTCTTCGACCGTCAGCACGATGCAGCGCGGTGTCAAGAGGTGGGAGAGGTAGTAGAGGGCGTCATAGTGCTGCATGTCGGCTTGAAAATCGGTGCTGAAACTGACGGCGACCCCTTTAGGAACACCCGTTACGACACCGTCGCAGATACTCAGCACCTTGCCGCTGATCTGCGGTTCGCCCTGTTGCGCGTCAATGCGCGTGTAATCTTTTGCCAGCAGCGGTTTGATCCCAAAGTGTTTGTACTGTTCAGTCTTGTTGCCGGGAATGCCGAGTTCATTGAGCCGTGCGAGCATCGCTTTGGTGCGGCTGTCGGTCGCAAAGAGCTCTGGCAGTTCGGCCGGTCTTATCTGCAATGGGGCGGCACTCATGATGAGCTCTCCGCAATGCCTTTGTACCCCTCTGCCTCAAGGGTCTTGACCAGTTCCGCTCCGCCGGTCTTGACGATCTTGCCGTCTTGGAGGACGTGGATGTAGTCGGGGTCGATGTAGTCGAGGATGCGGCTGTAGTGGGTGATGATGATAAAACTGCGTTCGCCGTTTTTCATACGGTTAATTCCCTCTGCAACGGCTCTGAGCGCGTCGATGTCCAGTCCCGAGTCGATCTCATCGAGGATGATAAGGTCGGGTTCGAGCATCTCCATCTGCAGGATCTCGTTGCGTTTCTTTTCACCGCCGGAGAAGCCTTCGTTCAGCGAGCGCTGGATCATCTCGGGTTTCATGCCGAGCTCTTCGACCTTGGTGCGCATAGCTTTAAGAAACTCGGCGGCATTGAGCGCTTTCTTGCCTTCGTGTTCGCGTTTGGCGTTGAGTGCGGTGCGCAGGAAATAGGCGTTGTTGACGCCGGGTATTTCGATGGGGTTCTGAAAACTCAAAAAGATCCCCTCGAGCGCACGCGCCTCGGGTTCCATCGTGGTGATCTCTTTGTCGTTGTAGCGGATGTTACCGCTTTGAACCGTGACATCGTAATGGCCGACGATGGCCTTTGAGAGGGTGGACTTGCCGGAGCCGTTAAGCCCCATAATGGCGTGGACGCTCCCTTTCTCGACGTCGAGGTTGAGCCCTTTGAGTATGGTCTTGTCACCGATGTTGACGGTGAGATCTTTTATGTTCATCATCCTACACTTCCTTCCAGCGTTAAGTTAAGCAGTTCTTTTGCTTCGACGGCGAACTCCATAGGCAGTTGGCTGAAAACCACCTTGCAGAAACCGTGAACGATCATGGCGACGGCGTCCTCTTCCTTAATGCCGCGGCTGCGGAGGTAGAATAGCTGTTCGTCGCTGATCTTTGAGGTGGTCGCTTCGTGTTCGATAACGGCACCGGCGTTTTGGGACTCGAGGTAGGGAAACGTATGCGCCCCGCAGTCGGGTCCTATGAGCAGGCTGTCGCACTGGCTGAAGTTGCGCGATCCTTCCGCGCCCGCACTGACTTTGACCAGTCCGCGGTAGCTGTTCTGGCCGTGCATTGCCGAGATACCTTTGGAGATAATGGTCGAACGGGTGTTTTTACCCTGATGGATCATCTTGGTTCCGGTGTCGGCCTGCTGTGCTCTTGACGTGACGGCAACGGAGTAGAACTCGCCGACGGAGTTGTCGCCTCGCAAGATGCAGCTCGGGTATTTCCATGTAATGGAGGAGCCGGTCTCGACCTGCGTCCATGAGATCTTGGAATTTTCCCCTTCGCAGAGGCCGCGTTTGGTGACAAAGTTAAAGATGCCTCCTTCGCCCTTGTCGTCGCCGGGATACCAGTTCTGGATGGTCGAGTATTTTATCTCGGCATCTTTTTTGGCGATGAGTTCGACGACGGCGGCGTGGAGCTGGTTTTCGTCGCGCTGCGGTGCGGAACACCCTTCGTTGTACGAGACGTAGCTCCCTTCGTCGGCAATGATGAGGGTGCGTTCGAACTGTCCGGTGTTCTGCGCGTTAATGCGGAAGTAGGTCGAAAGCTCCATCGGGCAGCGTACCCCTTTGGGTATGTAGACAAAGGTGCCATCGGTAAAGACGGCAGCATTCAGAGCGGCAAAAAAGTTGTCGCTCATCGGTACGACGGAGAAGAGGTACTCGTTGATGAGTTCCGAATGGTCGCGGATGGCTTCTGAGATGGAACAGAAGATAATGCCCAGTTCGTTGAGCGTTTCGGAGTAGGTGGTCTTGACGGAGACGGAGTCAAAGACGGCGTCCACGGCAATGCCTTGGAGCATCTTCTGCTCTTCGAGGGGTATGCCGAGCTTGCCGTAGGCTTCGAGGATCTTCGCATCGACCTCGTCGAGGCTGTTGGGCGTCTTTTTCGGTGCGGCGAAGTAGGAGATGGACTGGTAGTCGATGGGCTTGTAACTGACATGCGCCCAGTGCGGCTCGACCATCTTCTCCCAACGGTGCAGCGCTTTGATGCGCTGTTCGGTCATCCACTCCGGTTCGTCTTTCTTGGCGGAGATAAAGCGGATGACATCGTCATTGAGTCCCGGTGCGACGGTGTCCTCTTCGACATCAACGGTAAACCCAAGCTTGTACTCCTGGGAGACAAACTGGTCAACATCTTTCTGTGCCATAACTGCTCCTTTATGTTCTCTTTAGAATCACTATATTCCAAATAGGAGTAATTTTATCTTATTAAAAAAAAGTGGTTTGAAAGTTTTAGATTAGGAGGTGCGTTTGAGGAAGAGATATAGTGACTTGTCCGTTTAAAATATGCAGTCCCACGGAAACCGTGGGAACGAGAAAAGAGGGGTCAGTCGCCAACTATTAATTTCTTTATTTATTTGCAAGTCATGTAATATTGGTAACCTTAGCCCATAACTTTAAATTTTGGCAAATACATTGTACATATTTTACTTAATATCAATCTAAGATAATAACAGGCACCGTGTAAAGAGTACAGAAAGGGTTTAAAATGACATACACATTGATAAATTTACCTTTTACTTACCTGTGCTGTCTGGGAACATACTTACTATACAGACTATAGAAATGTAAAAGCAGACTATCTTAAAAAATGGCGGGAACTTGTGGATTTGGAGTTTGTTTCACAAAACCTTGAAGTATTCACCGAGTCATGTCATGGGTTTATAGATCCTTGTAATGACAATAGTGAACTATGTGATTATGTAGAC
>JAQIBF010000074.1 GCA_027859195.1 Helicobacteraceae bacterium | reverse complement strand
GTTAAAGGCAGCCATTTCCCGGAGGGTGTGTACCATGCCTTTGACTATACGCTGTTTTTCGAAAATCTTAAAGCCAACATAGCGGAACGTATTGATGCCTTTGTCCCATAATTGTGTGTATTTGGAACAGATAATGGCATACAACAAGGCGCTGCACCGGAGAGCGCCGTCGTTATAAACACAAGGAATATGGAAGATGAAAAATTTATCGTTACTTAAACATCTCTTGATATTTGCAACAATTTTATTAGTCGTTAGTGGTTGTGCGCACCAACCCGTACCAAATGCGTATGCTCCCCCAGGGTTTTTCACTGGCTTTTTGCATGGGTTTATAATCTTATTTAGTTTCATTGGAAGCATTTTTACAGACGTACGAATATATGCTTTTCCAAATAGTGGCTTTTCTTATGATTTTGGATACTTTTTAGGAGTCTCATTTTTTGGTGCAATTATCAATAACAAATAAATATATAACAAATCAGCGGAGACCAACCAAAAACCTGCAAGCGGCTTTTTGATTGCTCATTTTAAACATTATCCGAAAGGCTCATATGATAGAAAAAAAGCATGATCTTCAAGCACCGGGAAGCGGCTTGCCAAAATTTGAAAACTTATTTATCAAAAACGTTTTAGTGCCTTGTGGAAGGTTCTTTATAGGATGGAAAAGCGCAAAGGTCTGGTTGGACTATGAGCTTAAAAGTATTGAGAATATGGTCAAAGACCTCAGTGAAAAGGATCTGAATAGAAGAGTATTGATCAATCATATTCTTGGCATCGAAGATGACACGAGAGACTGGTCCGTCGCATTGGTGATCGAACACCTCTCGATTGTCAACACAGGCATCATCCAGGTCATTAAAACATTGAGTGAAGAGAAATCCTTTGACGGTCCAATAAGCATAGAAGCTGTCAAGCCGGGCAACAGAACGGTTACCATAAATGAGTTAAAGCAGATAATTAAAGACTTTGAAACTTTTGTTCCTCAAAATAAAAATTCCAAAATGACGAAGGCCCATCCGTGGTTTGTTAAATTCAACAATAAAGACTGGAACACATTTTTGGCTATTCACACGTGGGTACATAAACGACAGATCAAAGCGATATTAAGAGGCAGATAACAAGAACTTGGAGAGAAATAGTTGACCCTCCGGGCTCAACTATTTCTCAATTCTAACGTTAGACTAGAAAATAATTTAAAGGTAATAATATGAAAAAAACTTTTCTTTGTTGTTTTCTTATTCTTTTCGCTGGATGCTCAACCATTAGCAATGTAGCTCCTGTAGGAAAAGATACGTATAAGGTTAGCTCAGAAATGGGTGGTCAATTTCCAAGTTGGTCAGATGTAAAAGGGCTATCCCTTAAACGTGCAAATGAATATTGTCGTGAAAGAGGTAAATACATGGTTGAAGGAACATGGGAAACTCATGGATCTCGTGGTTGGACACCGCTAACTGCTGAATTGACATTTCAATGCTTAGTCGATTCACCTGAAAAATAAAAAAGTAATCTATGTCTAACAAACCAAAGGAGAGCAATCAAAAACCCGCGGGCGGCTTTTTTGATTGCTCATTTTAAACGTTTGCAGTACAAATTCATTCTGGAAAATTATTGAATAATGAAAACCAACAAACATACATCTGCATAGAAAAATGAGGTATCGATGATAGTTAACCAAAAGTCAGTCATTAAATTCAAACCATCCCAATGGTTCAGCAGCATCATAACGTACCTTTCCATGCCCATAATTCTATTGGTTTGCGGATGGGATTTCAGTTGGTGGCAAGCATGGGTCTTTTTTGTGCTGATCGTTACGGCCGGCATAGGGGGACGCATATGGGCAGAACATAGACATCCGGGTATTCTGGCTGAACGGTTTAATTTTAAGGCTCAAGATGTAAAGTCCTGGGATAAAGTAATTGGCCCATTGATGGCGCTCAGCCTATCGTTTCCGCTTGTCATAGTAGCAGGCCTCGATCACCATTTCGCATGGTCTCCCTTCTTCCCGATCTGGATGAATGTACTCGGCTTTGTTCTCGTCGCATTTGGATATGCTTTCGCCGCATGGGCCTTGATTGAGAACCGCTTCTTTTCCAGTTTTGTGCGTATCCAGAAAGACCGAGAACATGAAGTGTGTAGTAGCGGTCCTTATCGAATTGTACGGCATCCGGGCTACGCTGGGAATATTTTGGCACTTCCAGGTATTGTTCTTGCTTTAGGTTCAGTGTGGACATTGATTCCAGTGGTCATAGCCATAATAATTGCCGTGATAAGAACGGAATTAGAAGATAGAACACTTCAAGAAGAATTGAAAGGATATAAAGAATATGTACAACGGGTACGATATAGATTGATTCCTGGAATATATTAATTTGAAAACATATTATCAAGCTGCCCAACCAACCAAAGGAGACCAATCAAAAACCCGCGGGCGGTTTTTTGATTGCTCATTTGTAAACGTTAATCATACACTACTCTTAAAACGATATCAAAAGGAAACCGATGAATGTACTGGAAACTCTGTTAAAACGAAAATCCGTTAGAGCTTTTTTAGACCAAGAAGTCGAAAAAGACAAAATAAAAACCATCCTGGAAAGTGCAAAGCATGCTCCCTCAGGTGTCAACACGCAGCCGTGGATGGTAGGTGTTGTCAGTGGAAGCAAAAAAAAGACGATTGAGACCAAAGTCATCCAGGCATTTGAAAATGGTGAGCAAGCCCGCATGGATTACCAATACTATCCGCTTCAATGGAATGAACCTTATAAAAGCAGAAGAAAAACAACCGGCCTGTTGATGTATAGGACTTTGGGAATTAAAAGAGAAGATAAAGAAGAACAGGCCGAACAATGGAAAGCTAATTACAGAGCGTTTGACGCACCGGTAGTGTTATATTTTTTTATCGATTCCGCATTGGAAAAAGGTTCTTATCTGGATTATGGAATGTTTCTGCAATCTGTAATGCTGGCAGCTACGCAGTTAGGGCTGGGGAGCTGCCCGCAGGCTGCTTTAGCCGAATTTCCGGATATCGTTAGAAAAGAGCTGGATATCAGTAAAGACAAAGTATTGCTATGCGGAATGGCAATAGGATATGAAGATTTAGGTGCCCCAATCAATAGCTACCGGACAGAACGAATTCCTCTAGAAGATTTTGTCACATTCTACAACTAGCATGGAAGTCTGTTCAAAATACGCAAATAAGTAATTTTACTCGATGAAAACATCCGTTTGGGATGTTGCGTGTAGATCATCGTCATCTTCACACTTTCATCTCCCGGCAGTTCTATGCCCGTCTGGCATGTTAAAAACTGCTCAATCCCTTCCTTTCCCCTCTCTTTTGGGTCTTGTATTTTATGAACACATATGTATCGTTTTATCCAGCCCCTATATGACTTTTCTTTTTTATACTGCAATGTTTAAAACGTATTGTCACAAACCTGATCTAAACGTTTTCGTATTTTCACAATTATAATCGTACAAAAGGTAGGGCTATTGCTATAAACTGCAGAAAACTTTACATTTTGTCATGCTGTTATTCCATAATCAAAGAGCACACCATAAGTAGTTCTTATTACAATTTTACACAAATTTACAAATAGCAAAACTTTTTTTGTGTTAAATATTGGGAGTATATTAACCTAAAGCCTATACTATGTAGATATTAGATGGTTAGGTGAATAGCAAGACAGTAAAGAGTAGTGTTCTTTATAACAGTGAAATAGTAACGACATTTCAAAGTACCTATGTTGCATTTAATAAAGCTTTTACCTAACAAGTATGTTCGAGAGGGAGATTACCCCGCGGCGTTCAACACGCACGTTATCTTATAAAAAGAAAGAGCAATAGCATGAATAAACACTATCTCATTCATTTGCCGCATTGTGGTACTGATATACCGAATAAGTTTTTAGATAATTATTCACTCTCAAAAGATGAATTAAACAATAATGTTTATCAGTACTGTGCCTTATATACGGATGATCTTTTCGGTAATTTATTTGATAGATTTGGTGGGGTTAAGAACACCTACTCAAGACTGTTTTTTGATCCAGAAAGGTTTGGTAATGATACGCAAGAGGAGATGTATAAAAAGTTTAAACTTGGATGGTTTTATGAAAATTCCATTCTTTCAGAAAAACCATTACGCACTATAGAAAATAAAAGTAAGATAAGAAAATATTTTGATAAACACCATAATGAGCTCAATAAAAAAACAAAACAAAAGCTTGATATATATGGCAAATGTACAGTGATTGATTGTCACTCATTTTCAAATGAAAGGTATTGGTTTCATGATGAGAATCTTCCATTAGTTGATATTTGCATAGGATTTGAAGATGAGCATATTAACCAAGAACTTGTTGAGATAGTAAAAGATGAATTTAAAGAGTACGATATAGGGATAAATGTACCTTATGAAGGTAGTTTAGTTCCTACTGATTATTGGGGAAAAGACAACAGAGTAAAGTCAGTAAAGATAAAGATAAATAAAAAGCTGTACCTTGAATCTGACAATATTACAAAAAGTAACAATTATAATGTCATAAAACAAAAAATTGATAATATTTCAAAAAGAGTAAGATAACAGATCAGAGGAGCCAATCAACATCCGCATACGGATTTTTGATTGCTTATCTTAAACGTTGACTGTTATACTAAAATTATTCAATCTTTTCAAATATAGGAGCTCAACATGGCAATGGCGTCAAGAACAACAATGAAAATTATCAGTATTGTCCTAATGGTTATAGGCGTTGGTCTTGTATTCTGGGGGTATCAGTTATCTGGTTCTGTCGGTTCACAACTAACACAAGCTGTTACAGGTTCAGATACAGATAAAGTAATGGTCTTCTACATTAGCGGTGCAGTCAATTTTTTTGTCGGCATCTACCTTTTCAATAAAAAATAGAACTGGAGAAATTATGGATATAACTACATTGATCATATTTTTAGCAATAGGCGCACTATCGGGGTGGCTTGCAGGCATTATAATGAAGGGAAGAGGATTTGGTATCATAGGCAATATTCTTGTGGGAATTGTTGGTGCCGTATTGGGTGGCTATGTATTCGGTTTGCTGGGATTAACAACAAGCGGGTTACTTGGCTCTATTGTTACAGCTACTGTCGGTGCTATTCTTTTGTTATCGCTAATCAGTATAGTTAAGAAGGCCTGATTCAGCAGCTAATAAAAAAACCAATCTGACAAATATATTTGTCAGATAATCTGGTCATTAAAAACCGCATTCTGTCATAGATACCGCATCTTTTTCTACTCTTTGCTACAATCATAAAACATTTCATCAAGGCAATAATATTGAATAGCTTTTCCAGCCGACGATCAATCATTAAAAATATAAAATCAAACATCAAATTAGAGGTGAAAAATGGCTAAGAAAAAGGTGCTTTTTGAATGCCAGCACTGTGGTCTGACTTCCTCCAGATGGATGGGAAAATGTACAAACTGCGGGGCCTGGGACTCTTTAGTTGAACTCAACGAACAGCAACAAGAGGTCATTAAACTGACCTCGAGTGCACCGTCAGGAAAAAGCAAAGCCCGTGCCATCGTAGATGTGACCCAGACAGAAGTGACACGTTTTTCGAGTAATGATATTGAACTCGACATGGTTCTTGGCGGCGGTGTTGTTCCCGGGTCATTAACACTTATTGGGGGAAGCCCCGGAGTCGGAAAGTCCACTCTTTTACTCAAGATCGGTGCCAACATTGCCAAGTCAGGCAGGAACACACTCTATGTCACAGGTGAAGAGTCTGAAGGTCAGATAAAAATGCGCGCTGACCGTCTAAATGCGTCAGAAGAGAGACTCTACCTTCTCAGCGAGATCAAGCTCGAACAGGTGCTATTTGAACTTCAAGAACGCAAGTATGAATTCTTGATCATAGACTCCATTCAAACAATGTACTCCGATGCCATCACCTCTGCACCGGGTTCAGTGACACAGGTGCGCCAGATCACCTTTGAGTTGATGCGTATTGCCAAAGAACGCGGTATCGCTATCTTTATCATCGGTCATATCACCAAAGAGGGCTCCATAGCCGGACCGCGTGTTTTAGAGCACATGGTGGACACTGTTCTCTATTTTGAAGGTGACAGCTCTCAGGAGTTGCGTATACTTCGCGGCTTTAAAAACCGTTTCGGCCCGACCAATGAGATCGGTGTCTTTGAGATGCGCAACGAGGGTCTGGTCTCAGCAAAAGATATCTCATCGCGTTTTTTTAACCAAAACAAGGCACAGCCCGGTTCTGCGCTGACCGTAGTTATGGAAGGTTCACGTCCTCTTATCTTAGAGGTACAAGCCCTGGTCAGTGATTCACATTCACCTAATCCAAAACGACAGGCTACCGGTTTTGACAATAACCGACTTAACATGCTGCTGGCACTGCTTGAGCGAAAGCTTGAGATCCCACTCAACGGTTATGATGTCTTCATCAATATCGCCGGCGGTATCAAGATCAACGAAACATCTGCCGACCTGGCTATCCTGGCTGCCATCATCAGCTCATTTCGTGACCGGACTATCTCCAAAGAGACCGTCTTCATCGGCGAGGTCTCCTTAGTCGGAGATATTCGTGAGGTCTTTCAGATAGACACCCGCCTGCGCGAACTCCAAATGCACAACATCAACAAAGTCCTTCTTGCCAAAAAACCGAAAGATAGCCATGGTGTCAAATGCTACGAGGTAGACGAAGTCACCAAACTTATAGATTGGATGTGAGCACGGAATAGTTAAAGCCAACTGCTTGGCTTTAACCCGTGCGAAACCGTAGGTGTTATGCGAAGCATCACCGAAGGCTTGGACATTAATAAAAAAGCGACAGCTTTCACCTTACGAAACCGAAAGTGATGTGCGTAGCATCACCGAAGGCTTGGACATCAATAGAAAACCGAAGGTTCACATTTCAAGGAAAAGCCAACTGCTTGGCTTTAACCCATGCGAAACCGAAAGTGATATGCGTAGCACCACTGAAGGCTTGGACATAAATAAATAACCGAAGGTTCTCCACTTTCGTGCGAAATCAAAGCAGATGTGCGCAGCACCTGCGTCGGCTTGGACATTAATAAAAAAAACGACAGCTTTTTCACCGAGTAAACTTTACTTTACGCTACAGACAATGCCCTGCACATCGTGAAAAGAGTCATCTCGTAACGGAAGAACGAAGCTTATTTATACAACAACTGCTTTTAAGAATAGTCACAAGCGTAAGGTTATAAGATAAACTAATGAATACAATTGACTCCTATATATTCTTGCGTAAACAGATTCTTGTGATGATAGGACTTTCACTCATCCCCGGCTTAGGTTACATCTTTTTAGGATGGATCAATAATGTCGCAGCACCTGCATTGATCTGGTATACCCTTAACCTTGTCGTCTCTTTTGGCGGTTATCGTCTCTATAAAGAGTATCACCCAGGACGAATGAATACGCTTGAAACAAAACAGTGGTATGCGCGGGTCTCCACTTTTTTTCTGCTTAGTTTCTCACTTTGGACTTTGATATTTGTTTTGTATGTCACTGAAGAGCGCGGGCATCTTAATTATATAGCTATCTTCACACAAATAGGTGCTTCCGTCGTTGCCGCCACCATTCTCGCTTCTGACAAGCGTCTTTTTATAGCGACCTTGCTTTTTCTACTGATACCGATGGCCATCTTTTTTGCACTGATCGGAGAGTTTTATGGCTATATTCTCTCCATCTTTTCACTTGTCTTGCTCGGCGTTCTTTTTTATGCTGCGAATAGCAGCTATACACTTTTAGAAAAAAGTCGTTTTCAAGCCACCCATGATTACTTGACAGGTCTCTTTAATCGTCGTTACTTCATCAGCTTTTTAGAACAAAAAGTTCGCAACCTGCTCTACTACGAACAGTACTCTTTTATGATGTTACTCGATTTGGATCACTTTAAAACTATTAATGATTCTCTCGGCCATGATATAGGTGACAGACTCCTGCAGGTCGTATCTTCACGGATACAGCAGCAGATTGGAGAAGACGAGCTGTTGGCACGATTAGGCGGTGACGAGTTTGTCATAGTCTCACATGAAATGGACAATAGAGAAGAAGCACTTAATGCAGCAATGGTTCTGGCAAAGACGCTATTAAGCGTGCTAAAAGAGACATTCATCATCGACACTCATCATCTCTACATCAGTGCCAGTATCGGTGTGGACGTTATTGACTACAACTCTACCAGCGCACACCATATTATTAAAGAAGCCGACATTGCGATGTACGAGGTCAAAGAACAAGGCCGAAATGGTATCATCCTTTTTAACGATGCACTGGCTAAAAGAGTTGAAACGCATCTGCAGATCGAACGCCATCTTCATATTGCCCTCCAAAACAGAGAGATCAGTCTCGCATATCAACCGCAATTTAATAAAGATGAGAAAGTCATAGGTTGTGAAGTACTTGCACGATGGCGTAACACAACACTGGGTAGAGTACCGCCGAGCAAATTTATTCCTGTAGCGGAGCAGACAGGCCTTATTATCGAACTTGGCAACTATATTTTAGAAGAGTCTTTTAAGACATTCGCATCATGGAGTGAAAAAGGGGTTGTGCTTGAGCAATTCTCCATCAACATCAGTGTGCGGCAACTCTTTCACGGCACGTTTGTCGAAGAGGTAGAACGGCTTACTCAAAAGCTGCTCACACCGGAGCTGATTGACAAACTGGTCTTTGAGATCACCGAGACCGTATTGGTTAATGACATCGAAAGAGTCGTCGATATCATGCAGCGTCTTGCCCATCTCAACATCAACTTCTCTATGGATGATTTCGGTACGGGTTACTCTTCGTTGAGTTATCTTAAGGCGATGCCTGTCTCTGAACTCAAGATCGACCAAAGTTTTGTTGCCAACTTGGGAAAAGGGAGTTCTGATCAGGCCATGATCGTCACTATCTTGAATATGGCCAAGATCTTTGACCTCAAAGTGGTTGCAGAGGGTGTTGAAACGGAAGGACAGCTCAATTTTCTACGCCAAAACAACTGTCATATCTTCCAGGGTTACTATTTTGCAAAACCGCTTACACAAATTGACTTTGAACACTTTTATACGTCTAACAATGGATAAGACAACTGCTATTGACCATCTTCTTCCAATGTTTTTATTGTTTATATTAAAATAGGAACAGTGTTTACATAAGTGCATCCAATACAACAACCTTGAAGATTATCTAAAATCTTTATGTTGTATAATCGGTTATTAATGATTAAGAGGTTTATATATGACAGTTCAATGTATTGATGCAGAGTACAAAGGTGAAGAGCGCTATACGAAAATATCGGTAGCGTATTCGAATAATGAGCAGTTAGCACAGATCAACGCTGCTTTAGAAACTGTATTAAAAGAGTGTACTCTAGACTATAACAGCTATTCAAGCAACATTGCAGATGGACGTAAAGTCATTGTAACTGAATTCCATGATGACAATGACCGTGAAGGCGGCGTTATCCTGGAAAAACTGATGAAAATCCTTGACATCAAAAAGTGTCAAAACTAATAACTCTCGTTATTAGCACTCCCCTATGATAGGAATAGATCTTATAAAAATCGATCGGATGAAAAAACTGATCGAAAAATATGATAATAAATTTTTAGAGAAATTCCTATCCCCCCACGAGATCATACTCGTTAAAAACCATCGGACTGCTGCCGGTTTT